>JAAFJK010000351.1 GCA_013298105.1 Cytophagales bacterium | reverse complement strand
ACCTGCAAGACAAGGCAGAAGGCAAAAAAATGCACGACCCTTTGGCGGCTTGTTGTGCCATAGATAGAAGCATTGGCGAATGGGCAGAAGTAGAGTTATTCAGACAAAAAGGCGAATGGGGTTCGAGGCTTGCTGAAAATACCCGTACTTGGATTATCACGCGCTATGACCACCAGAAATTTATACAAACTTTTACGGATTGCTGATGCGCCTTGCCTGCCCATGTGGGTAGGCAAGGTTTTCTACCCTTAAATTATGACAGAGAAACAGTATGAATTTCAAAACCTGCTACATCTTTTGGAGAGCAGAGAAGAAGCTAAAAATGCTCGACATCGTTCTTGACATGAATTACAATTAGAAAAATAAAAATTTAGTACAAATATACAAAAAAAAATAAGCAAGTCATGATTGTTTTGCACTTTCGCCCAAAAAACACGAACTTTGCACTTTCAAAATAAAAACACCTATTGTTTGTGTCCCACAAACAACGGCAGGCAGGCAAGCACCTTGCCTGCGTTGCAACCCTCTTACCTCAACCCCCGCACTTATAAAATGGCTCGCCAGAAAAAAAAAGATACAGAAAATATAGACGCAAAACGTAAAATCAAGCGCGGAGATTTTCAAAAAGCACTCAAAATATACAGTTTTGTATTGCCCTACAAATGGTTTTTTGCTTTCGGAATGTTGTTTTTAGGCATTTCCACCCTTACCTCCCTGAGCCTACCTATCTTCGCAGGCAAGTTCCTTGATGTGGCTACAGGCAAAACAACCGCTTACTTCAATAACCTTACTCAAGTTACGACTTTCTTTGCGCTCGTGCTGGTAGTGCAGGCATTTGTGTCGTTTTTTCGGATATTTTTGTTTGCAAGAGTGAGCGAAAAATCTATGGCAGACATACGCACTGCCATTTACCAAAAAATTATTACTTTGTCGTTGAGCTTTTTTGAGCAAAGGCGCGTAGGCGAGTTAAACAGTCGCATCACGTCAGACGTTACCCAGCTGCAAGACACACTTTCGTTTACGTTTGCAGAGTTTCTAAGATTGGTGCTTACGATTCTATTGGGGACAGGCTACTTGTTGATAACTTCTCCGCGTTTGACGCTCTTTATGTTTGCTACCTTGCCTTTGATGACACTGGTAGCGATTATATTTGGGCGATTCATTCGCAAAAAAGCCAAACAAGCCCAAGACGAACTTGCCCAATCCAATGTAATTGTAGAAGAAACCTTACAAGCTATCCAAGTTGTAAAAGCGTTTACAAATGAATTATTTGAACTTGCCCGCTACCGCACTTCCCTCCAAAAATCCGTCCATACTTCCCTACAGTTAGCGACTTATCGCGGAGCGTTTAGCTCTTTTGTGATATTACTTTTGATAGGTGGCATGGTGGCGGTTTTGGCTTACGGCTCACTTTTGGTACAGCAAGGCATGATGTCGGTAGGCGAGCTAACGACTTTTATGTTCTTTTCTGCCTTCATAGGTGGCTCGATGGGGGGCATGAGCGAAATGTACGGACAAATCCAAAAAACTATAGGCGCATCTGAACGCATTTTGGAAATACTCGAAGAAGATGGAGAAGCTACCATTACGGTAGTAGATAAAAGCACTCTACCCCGCGTTTTTGGCAAAATTCGTTATCAAAATGTGCAATTTTCTTATCCTACACGCCCCGATATCGAGGTGCTGAAAGGGGTGGATATACAGATAGAAGAAGGACAAAAGATAGCTTTGGTAGGCTATAGTGGGGCAGGCAAGTCCACCCTCGCGCAGTTGCTGGGTATGTACTACTTGCCCAAAAGTGGCGAAATCAGCATAGATGACAAACCTATCCAAAACTATGACATCACGCACCTACGCCAACAAATAGGCATAGTACCACAAGAAGTCATGCTTTTTGGGGGAACTATTCGTGAGAATATCCTGTACGGTAATCCTCATGCGGCTGAAACAGACTTGATAGAAGCCGCCAAACAAGCCTACGCTTGGCAGTTTATCAAAGACTTTCCTGAAGGACTCGATACTATAGTAGGTGAGCGGGGAGTAAAACTCTCTGGAGGACAACGCCAAAGAATCGCTATCGCAAGGGCAATTTTGAAAAATCCTGCTATTTTGGTACTTGATGAAGCTACCAGCTCGCTTGATGCCGAAGCCGAACAAGCCATTCAGCTCGCGCTCGATAACCTCATGCAAAACCGTACTACTATCATCATAGCCCATCGACTGGCTACCGTCCGCAAAGCTGACAAAATCTATGTACTTAGCGAAGGTAAGATAGCCGAAGTAGGCACACACGAAACCCTGAACCAAATAGAAGGCGGTATATATCAAAACTTAGTGAAATTACAATTTGAAAGTAATACCTTATCAGTAGTAGATTTTGAATTAAATTAAGTGTTTTTCAAGTTTTTATTACATCAATTCTATAATTGGTAAGATTTGATTTAACTTGCACCCCAAAATTTTTAATCTTTTTTATGAGCGATAATAACCATTCTCATAATAAACTTACCGCGGCAGGTTTGCTTATTACGTTGGGAATCATTTATGGGGATATAGGTACATCTCCGCTATACGTAATGAAGGCTATCATAGGCGAAAAATCACCTATCGTAGCCGATTATGTTTTAGGAGGGATTTCATGTGTTTTTTGGACGCTTACACTCCAGACCACTTTGAAGTATGTGATGCTCACGCTTCGCGCAGATAACAAAGGCGAAGGAGGGATATTTTCGCTTTATACGCTTGTCCGCAGGCAAGGAACATGGCTGATAGTGCCTGCCATGTTAGGAGGCGCGACACTCCTTGCTGATGGTATTATTACACCGCCTATTTCTGTAGCTTCAGCCATAGAAGGACTAAAAGTAATTTATCCAAAAATGACCGAAACTTACATCATGGGTACGGTTATTATTATCATAAGTTTGTTATTTCTATTCCAGCGATTTGGTACGGCAGCGGTAGGCAAGCTCTTTGGTCCTATCATGCTTGTGTGGTTTTCGATGCTCGCAGTGTTGGGTATTTCGCAGATTACAACCAATCCAGACGTGATTTTTGCCCTCAATCCATACTATGCCTTTAAACTCCTTACCGAATCTCCCGCAGGTTTTTGGATTCTTGGTTCCGTATTTTTGTGTACTACAGGGGCAGAAGCCTTGTATTCTGACTTAGGACATTGCGGAAAAGACAATATCAGAATTAGCTGGATTTTTGTAAAATTATGCCTTATTTTGAACTACATGGGGCAGGGCGCGTGGTTGATAGCCCACAATGGCGAGATGTTGGGCGACAAAAACCCCTTCTATACCATTATGCCTTCGTGGTTTTTGCTTACAGGCATTATCGTGGCTACTTTTGCGGCTATCATAGCAAGTCAAGCATTGATTACAGGTTCTTTTACACTTATCAGTGAGGCTATTCGTTTGAATCTTTGGCCTAAAGTAAGCCTCAACTACCCCAGCAATGTAAAAGGACAACTCTATGTACCAAGTGCAAACTTGCTACTTTGGGCGGGCTGTATTTTGATTGTGTTGTACTTCAAAGAATCCAAACACATGGAAGCGGCGTATGGTCTTTCTATTACCCTTACAATGCTCATGACTACGCTCTTGATGGTGTTTTATTTGCGTATGAGCAAATATTCTGCGGGCTTAATTGGCGTATTTTTAGTGGGTTATCTGGCTATAGAAATATCGTTTTTGGTGGCAAATCTTGTAAAATTTGCAGAAGGTGGCTTCATTACTATCATCATTGGGGCAGTCATATTGGGCATTATGTTTATCATCAAGCGGTCTGATAAGATTAAAAAAGACCTCAAATCGTTTGACAGTATGTCCAATCATATTTTCCGCCTTATCCAACTCAGCAATGATGATACAGTCCCTCAATTTGCTACCAATTTAGTCTATCTTACAGCCGCTCCGAATGATGACGAGATAGAAAAAAACATCATTCATTCTATATTTAATCGCCAACCCAAACGTGCAGATGTATATTGGTTTATTCACGTAAAAGTTACAGATGAACCTTATACTACAGAGTACAACGTGGATATGTTGGCTGAACAAGATGTATATCGTATCACGTTTTATCTCGGATTCAGGGTAGAACAACGTATCAGTATGTTTTTTCGTATGGCGGTATCAGAACTTGCCAAAAACGAAGAAGTGAATATCAAAAGCCGTTACAAATCTTTGGGCGACAAGATAGGCGACTTTAAGTTTGTGATTATAAAGCAATTCCTTTCTAACGAAAACGATTTGCCGTTTATAGACGGCTTAATCATGGACGCTTATTTTGCCATCAAAACCGTTACGCCAAGTGATGAAAGGTGGTTTGGCTTAGATGCCTCGTCTGTTTTGGTAGAAAAGATGCCTATGGTCATCAAAGAAGCAAAAGACGTACAGCTTAAAAGAATCTATAAGAAAGATATGTAACGAATTACGGTTTTTGATTTACGTCTGTGATTTTATAGTAATATACACATACGAAATTGGTTTTGGGATTTTGTCATTTTGAGCGAAGCGAAAAATCTCGTCATTATAAGGCGATTTGTGAACGAAATCGGAATGACAAAGCGTATCCCAAAACCACTTTCCGATGTGTATATACACATCAGAAATTAGTTTTGGGATAATCATGTACGTTTGGTGGGACACCAAATAAATTCCGAGATGTATAACTTTTGAAGAACGTAAATCGTATATTTTGAATTATAAATCTCTTAAGCCTCACCCTACCCAAAATGATAGACAAAAGTTTTGAAAACTGGACTTCAGAAGACATAGAAGAAGCCTTTGCCCTCCAACAAAAAGAGGAGATGCAAGGGCTAACAGATTGGTTGAGTATTGCTGAAGATATGCCTGCCTTGCCTGCTGATGTGGGTAAGATTCAAAAACTTTTACAAAAAAATGCCCACGATTGGAATGAAGAAGAACTAAAAATAGGTTTTATTATACCATTTTTATTCACGATTGACTTCAATCATCAGCCTCACTATAAAGTATTTAGCCAACGAATGTTGAAAATAAATACTGCACAAGTAGAAGCGCAAGGACGCGTGGAATGGCTCGTGGGGGTAGGCAAGATTACACCTAAAAAACCTTTTTTCTTTTTACACGAACACAAACCCGAAGCCCCCCAGCCCCCGAAAAATGACCCTTTGGGACAACTTCTCATAGCCATGTGTGCCGCACAAAAATTAAATGAAGACATTGAACCTATTTATGGCGCATACATCATGGGCAGAAACTGGTTTTTTGTTTGGCTCGAAGGCACCGAATATGCAGTCAGCAAAGCGTATGATGCCACACAAACAGACGACTTGACAGCTATGTTTGGGATTTTGATAAAAGTAAAAAAAGCCATTCACCAAAAACTAAACTTGTCTATAGACTTCTAACAATTTTCCAACCCAAATAAAAGCTATGAAAAACTATATTTTTATCCTTGCCTGCCTCTTACTTGCCTACGTAGGCAAGGCGCAGGAGCTACAAATGAAAGTATTTGTAGATGTAACACAGATGCAGACACAACAAGCGTCTGAAAAAGGTGTACTAAAAACAAATTTAGAACGTACTATCAAAAACTTTGTGAATACTTTTAAGTGGACAAAGGACGAGTTCAGAAAAGAGGAGCAAATTAAGTGTGAGCTTAAGATTACACTTACAAAATCACCTGCACAAAATATATTTGAAGGTAATGCTGTAGTAAGAGCCTTCAGACCTATCTATAATACAACTCATGAATCATTAACAATTATGTATATAGATAGATTTTTTAACTTCAACTATATGCCTGAACAGCCCCTCATCTATGCCAAAAACGTCTATACAGACGACCTTTCGTCTATGCTTGCGTTTTATGCGAATGTGATTTTGGCAATAGATTATGACTCTTTCTCCAAAGGAGGCGGAGCGCAATATGCAGAAGAAGCCTTCAATATTGTGAATATTGCACAGGGTTCAGGCAATAATGGCTGGAGTAGGCAAGGAAATACCCTCAATCGCTATTGGCTTGCCGAAAACTTGCAAAGCCAACAAATGATACCTTTTCGAGAGGCATTCTATAGCTATCATTTATTGGGATTGGATACTTTTTTGAAAGACCCCGAAAAAGCAAGACAGGAAATCTACAAATCCTTAGAAGCTATAGATGCTGTAAATAAACTCAAACCTTCAGCTGTTTTTACCAATATATTTTTTGATGCAAAAGGATTAGAAATAGTCAATATATTCTTGCCTACCCCGCTCGAGATGCGTAAAAAAGTCCACAATTTTCTTGTTCGCCTTGACCCCAATAAAGCTGGTACTTATAATAAACTATTGGAGTGATGACGAACAGAAACAGTGGACACGCTGGAAGAAAATATATTAGGAACGAGTAAAAAATAAGATGATAAAGATTTTGTGCGATATTTTGGGTTTAGGTAAGGCGCAATAGAAGCGCAAAGCGGTGTTTTGTAATGAATATTGCAACGAAACATAAACACAAAAGATTAACAAAATTAGCAAGTTATTTTTTACTCGTTCCTTAAAGGTTATATGGTATGGTTATATACATGGTTTGCAAACTACATACCAATTATATAAATACCTTATTTTCAAATATTTAAC
>JAAFJK010000608.1 GCA_013298105.1 Cytophagales bacterium | reverse complement strand
AACTTCTACTATATTTGCAACAGTGATTGGAGTTGTCATATATTTTTGATTCAGAAACTTAAAAATACGACAAACCAATCACTTTTTCAAATCTTACAAAAACTTTCTACAAATCCAAGTTGCACCCGTTTTGCTCAATGATGTAGTCTTTTTGGGTAATAATTTCTTCTTGTTGTTGTCTGAGTTCTTCATTTCGCTCTGCAAGTTCGGCTTTTTGGAGCGTAAGGGCTTCATTCAATTTTTGCTTGTGTTTGTTGTTTTGATACAAAATCCAGAGGACTATCAAAACACCCAAAAGGATAGATACTATAGTGATGATAATCCAAAAAGAGCGTGTCGCTTGTGCCTCACCTACGGTTCGGAGGCGTTTATTTTCAGCTTCTTTTGCTTCTGTATCATAGATAGCCCTCATTTTGATGATTTGATTTGTGCGGTCTGCCGTTTGCAAGCTATCCTTGATATTTATGAATGTCCTTTCAAATTCATACGCTTCTTTGTACCGCTCCTGCTGATAGGCTATAGTAGCAAGGTCTTGATAAATGCCTATCAGGGCGTTGGGTATTTTCATCTGTATCGCTTGTTTGAGTGCCTCTTGGAGTTTTTTTTGGGCATTGGCATAGTCTTTTTGGTCAAGGTATATATTGGCAAATTCAGTATTGATAGTGAGTAGCCCACGCTTGTCGTTGGCTTTTAGTTTGATTTGATAAGATTCTTGGACGCACTCGAGGGCTTTTTCGTAGTTTTTTTGGCTTCTATAGACTGTAGAGAGCGTACCCCAGCCTATACTTATTTTGATAGGGTCTTTGATAGAGTCTTTCAGGGCAATCATCTGCTCTATGGAGGCTATGGCTTGTTTGTATTTTTTTTGATGCTTGTAGATATTCGCAAGATTATTCAGATTAGAGGCAATTTGTCCATAGTTTTTATTTTTTTTGTTAATTTCTAAGGACTGTAAAAAATATTTTTCTCCATTTTCTTTGTCATCTTCGCGCGTATAGAGCGAGGCGATATTATTCAATAATCGTGCTTCTAAGTCTTTTTTGCCTACTTTTTGGGCATATTTTAAGGCTTTGAAAAAATGGGGAAGGGCTTTGTCAGAGATGTTTTGATTGAAATAGGCTATGCCTATTTCGTTATAGACTTCGTGGGCGTTATCTTCGTCTTTCAGCTCTTCAAAAAGTCTTGAGGCTTCTTTGAGGTGTAAGAAAGTTTTAGCCGCTTCGCCTTGTGCTTCGTAGGCAAGTCCGAGTATCCTGTTAGCTATTGCCAAACTCTTGGAGGTATTCGTTTTTTGAGCCAATTCGAATGCTTTTTGGGCATACTCAAAGGCTTTTTTCACATCTTTTCGTTTTAGGTGCGCTGCTATCAGTGCCAAAGTACGTACTTTGGCTGTGTCGGTCTTTGCTTGGCGCAGTTTTGTTTCCAAACTGTCCAATTTCAGGTCTTTCGTTTCTTGTTTTGTTTGAGAGAGGGCAGGCAAGGAGGCAACCAAATAATACAAGAAAGTTGTAATCACAAAATATCTATACATTTTATGTTTGATTTTATCGATGAGGCACTAAAGCAAGACCAAATAAAAAGGATATATGTCTAAAAAACAAATTTATAGCATAAAAATTAAACCACAAAAACACGATGGGCTGTGTTTTTGTGGTTCAATGTATGGTATTTTTTGAAAACAGTGCGTTATTTTTTATTTCCCAAAGGCAGAAACTTGCTGGGCGTAAGTTTGTTTTCTACAGATGCCTCCTCGGTAGAGAGCGTAGAGTTCACGCGCACGTCTTCTATTTGTTTGTATTCTTTGGTGGCTTGTTTGAAGCCAAATTCAGGAATAACTTTTTCTACTTTATGGTTTTGGGCTATGACAGAGTGGCGTTTTACGTCCGCGTTGCCTTCTATAGTCCAGTCTGAAGTTTTCTTTTTATCAAATCGGCAAGTATTGCAAATAAATTCATCTACTTCGCCATATACATCTTTTCGTCCCGTAACGCGAAGTACGTTTTCGCCTTGATACCAAAGCGTAACTTTGCCTGAGCATTTATCACACGCACAATGCGCATAGACGGGTTTTGTGAACCATACGCGGCTTTTGAACCTGAAAGTTTTGTCTGTCAAAGCACCTACAGGACAAACATCAATGACATTGCCTGAAAAGTCGTTCTCAATTACATTTTCGATATAAGTGCTTATCTCAGCAGTATCGCCCCTGCCCAATACGCCATGCACGCGCTTGTCAGTTATCTGGTCTGCGGTATATACGCATCTGTAGCAAAGGATACAGCGCGTCATGTGGAGTTGGACATTTTTGCCGATGTCTATTTTCTCAAATGTACGGCGGTCTTCTTCATAGCGCGTGCCTTCTTTGCCATGTTGGTAGCCCAAATCTTGCAAGTGGCACTCGCCTGCTTGGTCGCATACAGGACAGTCAAGCGGGTGATTGATGAGCAAAAACTCTACCACGCCATTTCTTGCTTCTTGTACTTCGGTACTGATAGAGCTTTCTACTACCATACCATCTTGTACTCCAGTGAGGCAGGAGGGGACAAGTTTTGGCATAGGGCGCGGGTCTTTTTCAGAGCCTTGCGTAACTTTTACTAAGCAAGTACGGCACTTGCCTCCGCTACCTTTAAGTTTGGAATAATAGCACATAGCAGGTGGTACTACCTCGCCACCTATTTTGCGTGCCGCTTGTAGAATGGTCGTACCTGGTTCTACTTCAATGAGTATGTTGTCTATTGTAACTTTCAAGTTTGACATGAGCGTTTTGCTTTTAATTTACAAAATTAGCTTTTTTATTTAAAAACCTATTCGTAAACACAAAATAAATATAGTTTTTCTTGGTTTGGCAGGCAAGGTTAAAACCTTCTACTTAGCCAACCTAAAAAGCTTTGGGTGCTTTCGCGGTCGAAGTCCCAATTAAATTGC
>JAAFJK010000600.1 GCA_013298105.1 Cytophagales bacterium | reverse complement strand
AAAATGAACACTTTATTTATTTCGCATTTCTTATTGCGTATAGTTTTTACAAAGGTAGGCAAGGCAGGGGACTTTTGCAAATAAAAACACCTTGCCTGCCCACAGCAGTAGTGGGCAGGCAAGGTAAAAAACTTGCCTGCCCACAGCGTAGCGGGCAGGCAAGGGCAATACTAAAACTCAACGATAAAGCCTATAGTGGGGAGCAAATTTCCTGTAGGCGCGTTCAGTATCAAAGGCACAGCATTTGAGCCATTTTGCTGAAGGGGTTGGTTGTCGCTGGTAATAAAAGCACTGCTATCTTCGTTGCGTTTGAAAGTATATTGCGGGAACTCTGGATTTTTAGACACGAGTGCATTTTGCAAATCCAAATACAAGTCAAACGTAAAACGCTTAAGATTCCATTTTTTGTCTATTCTGATGTCCGTTTGATTGAAGCCACCTAAGCGCAAACTATTCAAGCGCGAATTGTCTAAAATCCCTGTACCCACAGTCAAGTAATTGGCTCTCGAAAGTCCCTCATCAAAAGGCGTGAAAGGCGAACCACCCGCAAATCTATGCTTGATGCCAAGCTCCCAGCCACGTCCTAATTTATAGCCAAAAATACCCGAAATCAAGTGCCTGTTGTCCCAAGTAGAAGCCCTAAACTTCCCATCATTGCCTGCGAACTCACTGCGCACAAAGGTATAAGAAAAAACTGCATAGATTTTTTTAGTGAGTTTTTGTTGAAAATAAAACTCAAACCCATAAGCTCTGCCAAGTCCATTTGTGATAACGGCTTCATTGCCGATACTCCCAAAATCTCCGCCTTGATTTGCCAAAGAAATACCATCACGCACTGATACAGGATAACGGCTGTAGGCTTTGTAAAAACCCTCCAACGTGAAGCGCGTGCTGTTTTGAGGCAAAAACTCTGTACCCAATACATAATGAACTGATTGTGTATAGCGGGCATCTTTATTCGCCAATGTGCCAGTCGCATCACGATAGCCCAAAATGGTATAAATGGGCTTTTTGAAATAAGAACCCACCGAAGCACTTATGTTCCATTTGTCTGAAAGCGCGTATGAAAGTGAAAGGCGTGGAGAGAGTGTTTCGAGTGGATTGTTGCCCTTAGTCGTAAAGGAGTTCATATCTGTACGTACCCCAAAAGAAACCCCCAAACGATTGTCCAAAAATGCCCTTGAAACTTGCCCAAAAGCACCATATCTGAAGAAGTCTATGCCCCCTTTGTAGCTAAAAACCACGTCAGGATTGCGCCTGATACGATTAAAAATATCGTTTTCAAACTTCACATATTGCACTACTGCGCCAAAAGCAAACTTCCAGCCTTTCACAAATTTATTGACATCTATGCGAAGTTTGTTTTCTATTTCTTGAGAACGAGCGCGGAGGATTCGCTTGTTTTCATTGCCCAAATCTTTGTCCTCGAAGCGGTCTAATTCATTGTTGAACATATTGCGACTGAGGGCAATATTGATGAACCCATCTGTTATCAAATGCTTCAGACCCAATCCAAATGTATAATTCCACTGCTCAATGCTTGGCACAGAGCGCAATACATACTCATTTTCGGGGGTACTTTTGCGAGGTGTCGCAAAGCTAAATTCATCTATCGCACCCACGCCCAGCGCGGTAAGCGTAGTTTTGGCATTGAATTTATGTGTAACCTTGTATTGAAAATCCCAATAATCAGGACGAATCGGCAAGTCAATGAGTTGAAAAAGAAACTGTAGGTAAGAGCGTCTTGCGGAGGCAAGGAAATTGGTTTTGGGCGAAATCTTGCCTTCAGTCGTCAAGGCTACTTCGCTGGCGCTTAGGCGAAAGTTGCCTGATATGCGTTCTGGATTGCCTTCGCGCTGTTTGAATTGCAAAACAGAAGCCATTGCATTGTCATATCTTGCATCAAAAGCAGAAGTAGTCAATTTTACGTCTTCTATGAACGATACATTCAACATACCTACGGGACCTCCCGCGCTTCCTTGTGTGGAAAAGTGATTGATGACAGGAATCTCAATGCCATCAAGATAATACACATTTTCGTTGGGTGCGCCTCCACGAATCACAATATCGTTCCTGAATCCGCCTCCGCCTGTAGTTCCACCTACGCCAGGCAATGCCTGAATAACTTTGGAAATGTCAAAGTTTCCGCCAGGGTTGGCGCGTATTTCTTCGGTAGTAAGACTTTGGACAGAGAGCGGGGTTATCAAATCTGCAGCAGCGGCAGAGCGTTGTCTGTCTGAAGTAAGTTTAACTTCTTCGAGCGTATTGGTTTCTTCTGCGATTTCAAAAGTTACGATTTGGTCATTTCCAGACGTAACGTTCACGTTGTACTTGGTAAATGGCTGATAGCCTACTAAGGTAGCCACTATATTGTAACTGCCTACAGGTATGCCTTCAAGTTTGAAGTTGCCATTTTCGTCTGTTTGCGCACCTGTTTGTGTGCCTTCGAGCGATACGACCGCCCCCACCAAACTCTCTTGCGTGTTTTTGTCGCGTACAGTTCCGCGAATGATGCCTGTAGATTGTGCAAGGCTGTAGGTAGAAGCCAAAGTCCACAAAAGCAAGGTGAAAAAGTAAGAATAAATCTTCATTTTATTTTATTACGTTTTAGTAGTAATTTTATGTTATTTATTACTAAAACAAAGTAATTTTGAAAATGTTTTGAAAATTCGTCTTTTTTTTTGTGTATAAAAAAAACGGTCGTCTGATAATTTTTGTAGAGAAACATTTTTGAGTAATTTAGTCATTCAAAAAAACGCCTTCTTTGCTCAGTAGGATAGGGTTTTAACCCCCTACTGATTACCCACAAGTTTCTTGGAAACGCAATAAAAATATAAATATTTGATAATCAACATTTTATTTTTTTAATTTTCTCGGTTGGCAATCCGTTTACGGTTGTCAATCCGAGAAAATTAAAAAAATAATCGTCATTTTTAGCTAAAAATTAACAATTCTTGAGATAAT
>JAAFJK010000606.1 GCA_013298105.1 Cytophagales bacterium | reverse complement strand
CATTCTTTGGCAGTAAGTTTTTCAGCAACGCCTGTACCAGCAGGGGGCGTTTCGGTTGTTTTTTTACAACTGAAGAAGGCTACAGAGAATATAGCCAGTAGGAGAGCGAATTTTAGGGTACGCATAGCTTTTGAGGGTTTACGATTTACAGATGAGTATTATTTGAAATACAAAATTAAGTAATATTTTTTAAAATCAAACCAAGAGCTTCAAAAGTTTTTCGATATCTATATCCATAGCACATCTAAAGTGCTTTTCAGGGCAGGCGCGATAGCCATGCAGACCGCAGGGACGGCAGGCAAGGGGCGACTCAATTTCTACGATATGGGCTACATCAGCCAAAGGCGTATAACCAAAAGCAGGCACTGTAGAGCAGAAAATGGCACAAGTGGGCGCGTTCATGGCTGTCGCAAGGTGCAAAGGTGCAGAATCATTGACATAATTCATCTTCGCGCCCTTCATCAAAAGTGCAGAGGCAAGCAAAGACAACTTGCCTGCCCAAGACTGCACAGTGGCAGGTGAGGCTTTAGATTTTTCTATGATACGCGCACAGACTTCGGTATCTGAAGGCGCACCCAACACATAAACAGTATAGTGTGCAGGGACTTTTAGCAGGAAATCTACCCATTTTTCCTCTGCCCATTGCTTCGTAAACCAAACAGAAGTGGGCGCGATACAGATATAATTTGCGGGCATTGTTCCCAATTTTTTGAGTTCTTCGTGGTGCTTGGGTTGTGGATAGAGTCGCGGTCGGGCAGGCAAGGCATCAGTGAGGTCTGCGATAAGTTGTTGATTGCGTGCTGTTTCGTGTGTGCCATCACCTATAGCATGTGGGTATCGTTTATGAAAAAAACGCGAAAATGGATTTTTGGCAAAACCGACTTTTACCTTGCCTCCCGAAAAGGCAGTAAGCAGACCGCTGGAGGCGAACCTTTGGACATTGATAACTAAGTCATATTTTGTTTGGCGTATGCGTTGGGCAAGTCGCCACAGATTGCGCCACTTGCCTCCCTTTTTGTCCCAGATGATAGTTTCGCGCAGGTGTGGGTGTGCCTCGAGAAGCGATTCATTGCCTTTGCGAAGCAAAAAATCTATGGTTGAGTTGGGATATTTTTGCTTTATTTTTTCTATCAAGGCGGTGGCTAAGATGACATCACCTATGAAGGCAGTTTGGATAAGTAAGATTTGCATAAGCTATTTTGATGTACCACAAATGACACACAGACGAGCCGTCTGTGATACATTTTAATAAAAAAACCCGCTTTTGGCGGGTTCTATGTATGATTATAACCAGAAAATTTTATCCCAAGTATTCAGCGAGCATTTTGCTTTTAGAACTTCCGCGAAGTCTGCGAATCGCTTTTTCTTTGATTTGGCGTACACGCTCACGCGTGAGGTCGAGTGTTTCGCCAATTTGCTCAAGCGACATAGGGTGTTCGCGTCCGATACCAAAAAACATTTCTACTACTACCTTTTCGCGGTCGGGCAGGAAAGCCAGTGCGCGAGCCGTTTCTACGCGCAATGAACCTGTATAAGCGACTATTTGGTCTGTAGAAGGTGTATTTTTGTTTTCGAGTACATCAAGGAGCGAGTTTCCTTCTTCGTCTGAAAAAGGCGCATCTACCGATACTTGGCGCGTACCTGCGCGGAGTGTAGAGCTTATTTCCTCGATGTCCATTTCTAAAATGTCTGCCAATTCTTCGGGTGTAGGCTCGCGTTCGTACTTTTGCTCAAGCTCAGAGTAGGCGCGATTGATTTTGTTCAGTGCGCCTGTCTTATTCAGCGGGAGGCGTACTATGCGTGATTGGTCTGCAAGTGCTTGCATGATAGACTGACGTATCCACCATACAGCATACGAGATAAACTTAAAGCCTCGAGTTTCGTCAAACTTACGCGCCGCTTTTACGAGTCCAAGATTGCCTTCATTGATGAGGTCATTGAGGGAGAGGTTGCGGTTTTGGTATTGTTTGGCTACAGAAACTACAAAACGTAGGTTGGCTTTGGTAAGTTTTTCGAGCGCGGCTTCATCACCTTGTCTGATACGGCGTGCCAAATCCACTTCTTCGTCAGGCGTAAGCAAATCAACTTTATTGATTTCGTTAAAATAACGCTCAAGGGATTGACTTTCCCGATTCGTAATGGTTTGGGTAATTTTTAATTGACGCATCTTGCAAAGGATTTTTTTGAAGTGAATGATTTAAAACCAAATTTTATTATTAAGAGCAACGATTTACTTAACAATTTAATAACGCTTATAAAACTAATTTTGTTGCATTTTTTTTATATTTTTCTTTATTTTTGTAAAGAAGAAATAGCGGTTATGGACAAGTTTTTGAGTTTCTTGAGATTTTCAAGAAAAAGGCTAAATAGGACAAAAACAAGAATATGCTGGAATTAGGGGAGGCGAAGCCGAATAGAATTTTATTTTGTGTTTTGAATAAGTGCTTACTTGTGAAGCTATTTTTCCGAAATATACGAGAATATTTTTTAAAAAGCCAATTTTTTAAGAAAATTTTTTGGGTTGGTTTTTCGTTCTATATATTTTCGTGTGGCAAAATTATTTCATTTCCAAATTATAGTTTGAAAATACATCAAATCTATATACTTTTTTTGGTAATTTGGTAACTATAAAAAATAATATTTTTTTTGTTAAAATAAAAAATCTTGCCTACCCGAAGGCAGGCAAGGCTCTTGAAGTCCTCGACTTCTTTGAATTTTACAAAGGCGCAATATATTGAAAATTAAGTCCTAACGGCTTCATTTTATCAAAATCGCTTGCATTACTTGAAAGTAACGTAAAATCATTCACAATGGCTGTAGCCCCAATAATACAATCAGGCAGTTTTACTTTGGTTATTTTTCGTATGCGGATAGATTGTTGAATGATGGCTTCATCAATCAAAATAACTTCTGATTGAGCCACAAAAA
>JAAFJK010000754.1 GCA_013298105.1 Cytophagales bacterium | reverse complement strand
ATAGGATAGGGTTTAAAACCCTATCCTATTGAGCAAAAAAGGCGTTTCTTAAATTACTAACTTACTCAAAAAATGCTTCTCCACAAAAAATGTCAGACAACCACATTTTTTAATAGCAGTCCATCTTGCCCCTCATGCTGAAAGGCTTAAAAAAAATTAAAAAATCTTGAAAAAACTGTGATTTTCCTTTAAAAATACTCATTTGTGAGTATTGACAATGCCCTATCCAGTGTCGTATATTTGCAGAAAAAAAATAACTCAAAAAAAAATCTGAAAATTTTTACAAAAATACAGTTTTTTTTTAATCACATTTGACTATATAAAACCTATAAAATAGCGTTGAAAAGTTCTAAAATACTATATTTATATACCTAATAGTAATTAAAACATACAAAAAACATAGTTAATTTTTGCTATTGCAAGATAAAGTAAAGCTACATATATTTGCAAAAAAATTGTAAAGCGGTTCAAAGATTAGACAAAACGACTTTGAAAGCTATCAATAAAAATATTTTTGACTACTTGACAAAATGACACAAAATTATATATAAAACAACGGAGTAACCCAAAAAGCCGACAAGTGAGTAGGGAAAATCTAATCAACAATCTAAAATGAAAAAAATACTTTTGACTCTCATGCTGACTATCAGTTGTTATGTTTTGGGAGAAAACACTGCAAAAGCACAAAACTATCAGTCTTGGTACACATCTAATGGTGTTCAGGTGGACATAGCTTGGGATAGGAAGAATCAAAAAGCTACTCTACGCCTCAAAAACAACAACAACTACAAGGTAGAGTTTGATTATCACACCAAATTTACTATCAATAATGCAGTTTGTGATGCTTGTGATGGCACTATCGTTTTGCGCCCTGGACAGGTTTCATTCAAAGAACACTACTTTGATAAGTGTAATTTGAAAGACAATCAAACCATCTTTATTAAAAAAGAAGGTGTAAAAATAACAAAGGTCGATTAGGCTTTGAATATGCAAAACGGAGTAACCCAAAAAGCCGACAAGTGAGTAGGGAAAATCTAATCAACAATCTAAAATGAAGAAAATACTTCTTTTATCTATCATCATCTTACCTCTCTTGCTAAGTAGCTGTGAAAGCTTTATGTATGTAACCCGTCCATATTATACTTCTGTAGATAAGATGATGGCATTGCAAGCAGGCATGAGCGTAGATGGCGTAAATGCCATCTTAGGAATCCCACCACATGACTTCTATCACACACACGAAAGTGGAAGCAAAGTGCTGGCATATCACTACCGCCTCAAATATACTAAAATCAAAGGAAGTGATGGCTTGGCACCTTCGTCTACAGGAGGTAAACCGCGTAGCACTGTATATGAAGGCGTACCAAAGGGTGATCCTTACTATGAAGGTCAAGGATTGTTGTATGTACTATTTCGTGATGATAAGTTCGTTTCGGTCATCACAGACTTAGGCAAGGAAAGTAGCGAATACCTTATGGTGGTCAATAACAACATCAGATTGCTTAGTAAAGGGGATTACAATTCCTACAATGACAAAGAAACACCTACACCCATTAAAAAGAAATAACTTTACCAACAAACAAGCGACATGAAAAAACTCACGCTATTTTATTTGATTGCGCTCTGTGGATTTGCATCTTCGTGTGCATCTACAATCCAATTTGTAAGAAAACAAATAAGCTATACCACTGCAGAGCGGTTGTATAAGACTAAGTTGGGCATCTCTTACGAGGAGCTGAAAGCTAACTTGATGAATGTTGAACCTGTTAGTATGCTTTACAATGATGCCAATGGCACTAAAGTATTGGTGTACACATATTTTACTAAACAGCGTTTTTTTAAGATTAGTTCGGCTAAAATTGACCAAACACATGACGAAGCCTCTCAAAATGCTTCTGAGGGCGAGGTAAGCTACATTGAAAATCAAAGAAACGCATACGTTATCTTTAAAGATAACAAAGTAAGTGCTATCATGAACGAAGACGAGTTCAATGGCGGAGCTTCTTTGAACCTTCTGAACAATAACTTGAACGCACTCTCCAAAGGAGAAGTCCAACAAGTAATGATTCAAAAAAAAAATAATGCGGATAAACCCATGACCAAACCAGCCCAACAACTACAGCCTAAAAGTAATGGTAGTTCGCCTATTTTGGGTGTATTTGGGCTTTAGCAAACCTTTAGGAATGAAAATAAAATAACATGATAATTTCACTCACGCGAAGCCACGCTGTAAGCGTCTGTTGGTATTGCCTAACCGCGTAAAAGCTCGATAACAGACGCTTACAGCGTGGCTAAATATTCTCAAGTTATTTTTTACTCGTTCCTTATTGACTTCTTACTTCTTGTGAGAGCCTTACAAAACTTTCGCAAGAAGTTTTCTCAAGCTACTTTTAATCAAAAAATGAAATCATCATGAATCACAAATATTGCTACATCATCTGTTTTATGCTATTAGGTCTGTGTACTTCGTGTACCACGACTTATACCAGTAAGATAGTAAAGCCCTATACGACCTTGGCTAAAATTCAAAAAGTCAGTTTGGGAATGTCTGTACCCGAGCTGAATCAAGCCTTAGATAGCGAACCTGCCGAGCTGTACCACAAAACTGCCGAAGGAAGTCTGATGATTGGATACGAGTATTTTACCAAAGACCGCGTATTCTCATTGTCCTCCTCTGAAATTTCTACAGCACAAAATGATGAGGCGTCACAGACAAAAGCTGATGCAGGAGATTATGCGAATGCAAAATATGTCAATAAACTGATAGCTATTTTCAAAGATGGTAAATTGACTTCAATACTCACAGCAGATGAGGGACAATATCTCATGAAAACAGAAGTAGGTATCAAAAGTATCAGCAAAGGCGAACTAAATAAGCTCATATATCAAAATGAGTCAGCAAGTGAGGTAGAAGAAGCCTCCAAAGAAAGCAATGTCCAAGAACTGAAGCCTAAAAGAGTACGTAGGGAACCGAGCAGAGCAAAGTTTACTTTTGGGGTGGCTTTTTCGAAGGGCGCATCAGAAATTGAAAGTATAAGGGCGAAAGTATCCTCGAGTGGGTTTAGTGGTTTTTGGGGAGTAGATGTAATGAGTAGAAGAATTCCCGCCTTGACATACTCGTTTGGAGTTAAATCTACTGCCCTGAACAGCTTTGATATGCTGGATGTTGGTGCTACATTCGGTGTCAAATACTACCCCTTTGGAAATAGACAAAAACTATATACAAAAGTTATGCTTGGATTACAGGTAATTGACTTTTTTTATAGAAAAATTAATATCAATGAAACACTTATCTCAGGATTAAGTGTTGTGCCGTCTTTCACTTTAGGTACAGGATATATGTTGAACAAAAATATGGGCATCTCATTGATGTGGGAAGTTTTTTTTCCTAAAAACATCTCTTTCAACTACAATTTTAGTGGTGGTTATCCTTCTTTTAAATTAAAACATAATAACCTACATTTAGGCATTAACTTCATCTTTGGTAGATAATTTACCTACCACACTAAACACTAAAAACATGAAAAAACTTATTCTACTATTTGTAGGAATTATCTTATCTATACCTTGCCTACGTGCGCAAACGAATGTAGATAAAATATTTCGCACAGACAACAAAAGTATTGATTGCAAAATACTTGAAGTTTCTGAAACCGCTGTCAAATATCAAAAAATAGCTGAAGGCAGTAAAGAAGAACTCTCCATGCCCAAAGCCGAGATTCTGATGCTCCAGTATGCAGATGGGCGCGTAGTCATGATAAAAAATGCCACATCTCAAAAGCCCGAAAAGAAACCTGAACCCGAATCTAAACCCAAACCTAAGCCTGAACCTAAACCCAAGCGTGAACCCAGCACAGATACAAGTGCTTTTGCTAAAACTGTCTTTGGTAAGATGGAGAAATCCATCTTGGCAGGTGTAGGCATTCAACAAGCTATAGGCAATAGATATGGTGGCACATGGGGCATAGATGCACAAGTGCGTATAAAGGAAAAAATCACTGTTCATGCAGGATTTGCCTATAATTATTGGGGCGCAACGCTTATCTCTCCGCTTGTCCTCAAACGCACGCGAGGGACAGAAGTCCACATAGGTGCAGGATATTATCTCCTTCAAAACGTATATACACAGCTCAGCGTAGGCAAGATGTGGGCAAATGATATTCAAAGAGGCGTATTCCAAGAAAAATTCAAGGAAAAAGACAATTCTTTCGTATTGCGACTTGGCGCAGGCTTAGAACTCTCCAAAAAATGGAGAATAGGTGCGGAATACATATACGCCCACCAACTACACATGATAGGCATTCGTGCCGCCATGCGCATAAACATTCCTCAATTTTAACCCCAACAAATCACATGAAAAACATACAAAAACAATCCGCTCTTTTGATAATTCTTTCATTTTGCTATATTCTTGTGGGCTGTCAGCCTATGGTTGAGCCACTTGGACGTTGCCGACTCACAGAAATACAGTACCAAGGTGGTGACAGACAGCAGTTTACCTACGAGGAGGGCAAAGGTATAGTGAAAAAAAATAGTACCTACTTTGGGGGATTTAATATTACCTACCTTTGGGAAAATGGAAAGGTAGTCGAGGAGCGACAAGCCAATGCCAATACTACAAACCACTATTTCTACACTTGGATAGATGAAAACAATGCCAGAGTGGATTATAGGCTTTTTAGCAATGGGCAGATGGGTAAAATAACTTCTTATGAGCTTTATAAGCTCAAAGACGGGCTTGTGCAGGAGCGGGAATATTGGTCTAATGTTACAAGTACAAACTTTGTGCTTGATTCAAAGACAATCTATGCATGGGAAAACTACAACCTAACCTCTGAGTCTGATTATAATAGTAAAAATAAGTTAAGGAGTAAAACAACATACACCTATGATGATAAACGAAATCCTGATAGAGAAGTGTTTTTTGGAATGCCCGTCTATCCTGTTTCACAAAATAACAAAACTAAAGAGCTTTATCAGAACTTTAACACAAGTACAGGGGCTATAATCAGTTCCTATGAAAACGTATATCAATATACCTATAATAAGAAAAATTACCCTATAAAGTCAGTGGTATATGAAGTAAGTGATCCATCAGATTCCTACGAGCAAAATTACTTTTATGATAAATGCAACTAATGGTTAGTCTTGGTTAAATGTTCGTTTTATTCACTCAAAATAAGCTGAAAAATACTGTAGTGGCGACTTTAGTCGCCTTGTACGTCATCTGTAGCGACTGAAGTCGCTACTACAGAAAAACGAATGATTGAACAAGACTGACCACTAGTGGTCAGTCTTAGTTAAATGTTCGTTTTTTTTCGGTTGGCAATCCGCTTGCGGTTGTCAATCCGAAAAAAAGACCGCGAACAAGTAAGAAAGACTGACCACTAAGGAACGAGTAAAAAATAACTTGAGCATATTTAGCCACGCTGTAAGCGTCTGTTATCGAGCTTTTACGCGGTTAGGCAATACCAACAGACGCTTACAGCGTGGCTTCGCGTGAGTGAAATTA
>JAAFJK010000396.1 GCA_013298105.1 Cytophagales bacterium | reverse complement strand
CTCGACACGCATATAGAGAGGTGCGAAGGGGTAAGTTCTACCTTACTACTGTCAGGAAAAACGCCTTCCCACTTGGTACGTGCTTTGTCAAAAAGCACTTGTATTTTGGTTTTTAGCTCATATTCTGTATCGCCATAATTTCTAAATTCCAAAGTCCTTTTCTTGTTTCTTCCGCTCTCCATTTCGTCATAGAGTTTGGTAAACACAAGTTTGAAAAGTTCTTCGAATACGTCCACGCCTGCATTTGCCAATACTTCGTCCTCCATCTCAAGGATAAGGTCTTTGAGCGATTTGCGCTCTTTAATGAGCTTATCGTTTTTCACGAGGTCATCTATAGTCCAACGCTCGCTTAGTACATCAGAAAGTTTTTGGTGTGCATTGGGAATATTGGGAATGTCCTCAAAATAATTCGGGTCTTTGCGGTGGTAGAAAGAAATTTGCTCTCCATTTGTCCACACGCCCATAGGCGAGCCTGTGGCATTGCAGTAAGATTTTAGTTGTTCCTTGCCTTCTTTTAGTTTGGGCTTTTTCAGTTCTACAATGATAAAAGGAATATCGGGGCGGTCTCTGTCTTTGATGACAATATCGGCACGTTTTTTTTCTGTGCCAAACGAAACAGAATATTCAAGCTCTATGCGGTCTGTGGGATAGCCATATTCTTGTGTCAGCACAAGTAAATACAACTGCCTCACGATTTCTTCAGGCGTAAGCACGATTTCTTTTTGGCGCACAAGACACTTTACTTTGTAAACATCTTTGCCTTTTTTATCTTGTATCGTAATGATTTGATTTTCAAGCATATCCCAATATTTCGTGTCGAATTGGGTAAGTTTATAGGCAGAGTTGGAGTCGCGTAGAATTTGGTTGAGTAGCATACCGATATTTGAGGCGTTTATTGGCTTTTTCGGGCAAATTTGCTCATAAAATATGAGAAAAGCAAGAAAAAAAGCAAAAAACCTTTTCCAAATCGGAAAAGGTTTTGAGTATCTTTGTGGAGAATATCGGATTCGAACCGACCACCTCTTGCATGCCATGCAAGCGCTCTAGCCAAATGAGCTAATCCCCCATATACGCGCTTCACTTATTTTATTCTTGTGCAAAGGTAGGCAAGGCATTTGTAATTTGCAAATATTTTTTGTTTTTTTGTAAAAAATTACTCCTCGTATCTCAAACTTCTAACCTCAAACCTTGTATGCGTTGGTTTCAAGACCTTATGAATACCGTTTTTCCTGATACGTGCCTTGCCTGCCACGCCGAACTGATGCAGGGAGAAGCGGCACTTTGTACGAGTTGTAGGTTTGCACTCCCACTCACAAACCACCACAAAGACGAGGAAAATGAGTTTTGGAAAAAATTTAGTGCTACACTTCCCCTGAAATATGCCCTTGCCTACCTAAAATTCCAGAAGCGCGGAGTTTCGCAAAAGATAGTCCACGCCCTGAAGTATTACGACAACCAAGAAATCGGGCGCATGGCAGGCAAGTGGCATGGCAGTGTCTTATATGATACAGGCTACAGATTTGACTTGCTTTTGCCTGTTCCTTTGCACGCGAGCAGGCTTGCTACGCGAGGCTACAATCAAAGCGACTGCATAGCCGAAGGACTTGCCGCCGCCCTACAAACAGACTGGAGTAGCACCTTGCTGAAGCGCAACAAAGCCACCCAAACCCAAACCCGCAAAGCACGAAGCGAGCGTTGGGCAAATGTAGCCCATATTTTTGAAGTTACCAATCCAGCAGAAATAAAAGGCAAAAATATAGCTATAGTAGATGATGTCGTTACTACAGGCTCTACGATTGATACCTGCCTACGCGCTGTCCTTGCCTACGAACCCCTGAGTGTGAGCCTTTTAGCTTTGGCGGTCGCGGGGGAACTGTAAACTGACTGTAATGCCCATAGCATTGGGCAAAAGTGCCATAGTACCTTTTTGGGCTTCCATGAGTTGTTTGGCTTGGTGAAGGCTATGCGCCAAAGGTCGAGCATCTTGCACAGGAAACTTACGGAAACTTTGTGTGTGTAGGCTGGCAGGGATACCTTGTCCGTTGTCTTGGTAGGTAAGTATCATGTGTTTTTCGGTGCTGTTGGCATCTATTTTGATAAGCCCCCCTTGCGCCACATACTTGCAAGAGTTGTGAAGCAAATGCACAAAAACTCCTTCCAAAAGTGTAGCATCACACATGAACTGCATATTTTCAGCTATTTGTTGCTCGAGTTTGATTTGTTGCTCATGCAAAATGGGGGCTACCTTGCCTACCGCCTCATGCCAGATAGGGGCTATGGGTTGGAGTGCTAAGTGGGCTTGTATGGGTGTACTTTCGTGGAGTAGAGAGGCAAGGGCATACCGCGCCCTTTCCTGCTTGGCTACCGAAGGGGCGTTCAGATTGCGCAACACATCTTCCTGCAAAATCTTACGAAACGAAGCATTTTCAAATTGCTTGTCGTCAAGAATTACGCGCGTTTGGGTGATGGCTGTTTCATGGTCGCGTGCCGCAATCACAATTCTTTTGGCTTTGTCTTGAGCTTCTTGCACTTTTTCTTTTTGGTGTGCAATCAATTTTTTTTGCAATCGCATATAGTAGATTGCATACCCGAGAATAGTTCCCAAAACGCCTATCAATCCAAGTAATCCCCAAAAACCGAAGTTTCTGTATTTGCGTATCTCAAGCTCTTGTTGTTGTTTTTCGTCTTCATTTTTGGCGTGTTGGTTCTGCCAATGGTCTATTTGTGTATTTTTTTCTGCCAAAAGTAAAGAATCGGCTTTGCGTTGGCTGTCTGAAAGTACGCTTTTGTTTTCTGTTTTGAGTGTTTTGCGGAGCGTTTGGGCAGGCAAGTTCCTTTTAGGTCTTTCGGGGGCAGGCGAGGTATATGTGCGTGGCTCTGGGCTGGCAATGCTAAAAAGTTGGACATCATAGTCTGCCCTTGCAAGTCCTTGCATGAGTGCCTGATATCGGTCTGCGAGTTTGTCGTATTCGTGTGCTTTTTCGGCTTCTCCTGCATTTCTGCGGTCTTTGGCAAGGGCTTGATAACAGTTTGAGATGCCTTTGAGCGACTGCGCGAGCTTGCTACCATTTTGGAAAAAGTCATATTCTTGTGCTATCACAAATGCTTGATAATAGTACCTCAAGGCACTTTTAGCATCTTTCTGTTTTTGGGCATAGAGGTAGCCCATACCATTCAAGGCATCTGCAAGGAGTCTTTTTTCCTGCAATCTGTCGCTGATAGCCAATACTTTTTGGTAATAAAAAATAGCCGTAAGCGGTACGTTCAGTTGTTCTGTATAAAAGTCGCCCATAGCTTGAGCAGTTTTGGCATAGCCTATTTCGTTGCGGGTAGCCTCAAAAAGCGCGAGAGCTGTTTGATAATACGTGAGTGCTTGGGCTGTATTGTTAGATTCTGCCCTGAAAAGAGCCGTTTGCGCTTGTAAGTTTTTGTCGCCTATTTTTTCGGCTTCTTTGCCTGCTCTGTCAAAATATTTTTCTGCCCCACTTTTGTCATCTTCGCGCACCATACACATAGCAAGATATTGCCATGCTTGGATTTGGGTGGCAGGCAAGACATCTTTCAGTTTGGAGATTTTTTGTAAATATTGTGTAGCTTTGCCAAATGTTTCGCCATAATAATTTGCTATGCCCAATGCGAGATAGCATTGTGCTTGTGCCGTATAGTCGTTGTATGCCATAGAAAGTGCGTCTTGCGCATAGCTGATGGCTTCTGCAGGCGCGATAGGGGCGAGCGCAAGGGCAAGTTTATAGCCTTGCTTGGGGTTTTGTGGTAACTTTTGGATAGCTTGCCATAGTTCAACATCATCTTGCTGTGCAGATGCGGCAGGAGCTAAAAAAAGGATAAAAATAAAACAAAATGCGGTAGTTATAAGCGTTTTCATTTCCGTAATAAGATGCCCAAAGGTGGGTAAAATTATAAAAAAAACAATAAAAATCACAATAATTCATCAAAAAACATGAGAAAAATTATTTGTTGGCTGTTGTGCCTGTGGTTTTTGGTGCCTTTTGTCTTGATGACGGACGTATATCCGTTTTTTAGGTTTGGAATGTTTGCAGAGCCTTTGAAGCCTCAGCAAAAAACGGAAATGCTACAACTTTGGTGGAAAAATGCCGAGGGTACGCCTTTTTTATTTCAGCCTGCTGTCATTGGGCTGTCTGAAAATCATTGGGGCTATGTATTGAGGCATTATTTTTATACTAATAAGTCTTTGCAATTATTTAGCCAAATTCATCAAAGCACCAAAAAAAAATTAAAACAAAAAGCTGTTATCTGGCAAATTAGGCGTTCTGATGGGATTGTTTTGAAAAATTACAAGGTAGTTGAATCTCTCACTGAAATAAGCCACAGCCCCCCAAAAACCAATAAACCATTCACTATCAATATTTCAAAGCCAAATTGGTAGCCATAAAATAGTACAGGCGCGTTTGTGGCTAATCGGTAGCCTATCAAGGGGGCTATTACGCAGACTATAGGCACAAGCGAATCTCGAACTTGCCTGCCTGACAGCAATCCAAAGGCAAAAAGTCCCAAAAGCGGACTGTAGGTATAGCTGGCGGTACTAAAAAGCAGTTGCAATACGTTGCTTTGTGGATAAAGCTCTTGTATATACTTGAAAATAAGCATAGTAAATACCAAAAGTATCGAAAAACCAATGTGCGTATAGCGCACCATTTTTTTACGCTCGGTTTCTTCTTTTTGATTTACATTCAAAAAATCAATGCAGAAAGAAGTCGTGAGGCTCGCAAGGGCAGAGTCTGCACTCGCATACGTAGAAGCAATGATACCCAAAAGAAAAAATATGCTCGCCACTGTCCCGAAGTGCTCGAAAGCAAGGAGGGGATACAATGTATCGGTTTTGGTAGGCAAGGCAATTTGCTTGGTAGTAGCATAGATATACAAAAGCGCACCCAAACACAAAAACAAGAAATTGATAATGAGCAAAATAACCGTAAACCAAAACATATTTTTTTGCGCCTCGCCTATATTTTTGCAGGTAAGGTTTTTTTGCATCAGGTCTTGGTCAAGCCCTGTCATGACTATAGTGATGAAAATACCCGCCAAAAATTGTTTCCAAAAATAAGTGCTTTCTTGCACGTTGTCAAAGAAAAATATTTGGCTATACGGACTTTCGGCTATGGCAGTAGTCATACTTAGCCATGTATAGTTTAGTTCGTTTTTTATCAAAAAAATACTCATTACCACCGCAGAAACCAAGAAAAATGTCTGCAAAGTATCTGTCCAAACTATAGTTTTGATGCCCCCACGAAAAGTATAAATCCAAATTAAAAAAATACTCAATATAGCCGTTATCCAAAAAGGCACGCCCCATGCCTCAAAAATCACTTTTTGTAAGACCACAGCCGCCAAAAAAAGTCGCAAGCCTGCCCCCAAAGTGCGTGAAAGTAAAAAGAAAAATGCACCTGTCTTATAGCTCCAAAAGCCAAATCGTTGGGCTAAATATTCATAAATTGAAACTAAATTCAGGCGATAATACAACGGCAGAAGCACTGTAGCTATGACTACATAGCCCACTGCATAGCCCAAAACCATCTGAAAATAAGAGAATTGCACCTTGCCTACCGCCCCAGGTACAGAGATAAATGTAACGCCCGAAATGGACGCGCCAATCATACCAAATGCCACCAAGTACCAAGGTGATTGTTTTTGGGCAATAAAAAAATCGTTGGTACTTGCGCCTTTGCTTGTCTGCAAAGCTATCAATATCAACAGCGCAAAATAGGCAAAAAGTATGAAAAGGTACATGGGGACGGGTAAACGGGGGACAGGAGAAAGGGGTGGTTATTTTCTATTTTTAGGTTCTTCGAGTCATGCAATAAAACTACTTCATACGTGCGGGATTGCCGACTACAGTGGCATAGTCTGGGACATCTGCGAGTACGACTGCACCCGCACCTACCGTTACGCCTTTGCCTATGCGAATGTTTGGTTTGAT
>JAAFJK010000301.1 GCA_013298105.1 Cytophagales bacterium | reverse complement strand
AAATATGTTTCTTCAAAAGTTATTGCGGAATATTCTGTAGAACAGGCTTTCAGCCTGTTTATCATTTGAAACAACAGGCTGGAAGCCTGTTCTACAGTTTTGCCTCCGCAATAACTTTCGAAGAACCAGTTTTATGAAATATTTTATAAGATTGGGGTTAATTTTTCTAAAGTCAGCTTGATGAGGTTTTCTACGGCTTTAGTAGGATTACTTGAGAAATTGCCTGTGGCTCTGTTGGCGAGTATGGCGTTCAAAGAGAGTGTTTTATGCTGAAGCAATCGCCCAAAAGCATAATATCCTGAAGTTTCCATTTCAAAATTGCTGAAATACACCTTGCCTGCCTGAAAACTCTGATAACGCTGAAGCAAATCTGCGGGACGGGTAGGCAAGCGCAAACGCCGTCCTTGTGGCGCGTAAAATCCTGCACAAGTCAAAGTGATGCCTTGCTGTAGGTCTGAAAACACCCCCAAAAGTTCGGAAGATGCTTCTACCTGATACGGCAGAAAAGGCAATCCTATATGCGTTTGTATGGCTTTGCAAAGCGAAAGTTCGGATTCACTTTGAGGCAAATCATAAAAGGACATCAGATTATCCAGCCCAATGGCTTCGCTTGAAGCCAAAAAACTATCTACAGCTATCTCTTTTTGTAACGCGCCAGATGTCCCCACCCGCACGATTTGCAGGCAGGTAAGGTCTTGTTTGGGTAGGCGAGTTTGAAAGTCAATATTCACAAGTGCGTCTAACTCATTCAGCATGATGTCTATGTTGTCTGTACCAATGCCTGACGAGATGACACTCAAGCGCACCTTGCCTACATAGCCTGTATGGGTTACAAACTCACGATGCTGTACTCGATGCTCTATACTATCAAAATATTTTGAAACTTGTGCCACGCGGTCGGGGTCGCCTACAGCTATGATGCGGTGTGCGAGCTGTTCGGGCTGCAATGCAAGGTGATAAATAGCTCCTTGAGGATTGATGACAAGTTCAGTTTGAGAAAGCATAATTTTTAAGTTTTACAAAGATAGCTTTTTTCTTTGCAATAAATTTAGAAGAACCGAAAATTTCATTTTTTACAGGACTAAAAACTTGCCTGCCTGATACACACAAAACCGAGCGCATGAAGCTCGGTTTTGTGTACTTGCTTGCTTATTATTCAAACGTAATTTGTTTATTCTTAGGATATTTCAAAGTATATCTTAAGATATGTTTTTTTAGTTCTGAAGGCTTGACTTGGACTTTCCAAGTAACTTTTCCATTGATTTTATTTACTACTGCGCCTTCTGCCTCGAGAAGTTCTACTTCTATGTCTGCGTTTTTGGATACAGGGATTTGTTCTTCTATAGTGATGGTGATGTTGTCTTTTTTATTGTTTCTGACCTGAATCTCAAAGCCTAATTCTTCTTTTATATTCGCACCTATGAATTTCTTACTGCTTACATCTTGAATTTTCACGCGCTTTACTATGATTCGTTTATCTCTACCCAGCGATATAGCCAGTGTATCTTTGGTATTGGCTACATCAAGGTACGTTTCTCCTACAAAGCTACCTTCAAAATATACATTTGCCTGTCCTGAAAGTAAATTATAGGCTTCCCAATCTACCATTTTTGCCATCAAAAAAGCATCATAATCTTTTTTCGGCACCACGCTGTATTCATAGTGCGTTTTGACTTCATAATTTTTGATGTCCACAAGTTGCGGTTTGCCATCAGATAAAATAGTATAAGGCACACTTATCTCAAACTCAGTGGCAAAAGTGGTGTTGCTAACTACTGTTTGGTCTGCTATAGTGAGTGCTTTTTTGAATGTTTCTTCTTTATCTTCCATAGATATAGCTTGGGTAGGTGCGGCAGGCAAGTTGCTCATGTTATTGTCAAAACGTCCCCTGTTTTTGCTCAATGATTCCAACATTACAGGATTAAAAAAGTTCACATACCAAGTGCTAAGTTCAGGTTTTACGCCACTTTGGGAAGGGTTGCCTGTAGAGAGGGTTACTTTTACATCTCGCCAATCTACGCCTGTATTTTGGAAAACATTGGCTTTGTAGCTGAGTTGGATAGGGCTTTGGGCATCTTTCGCACGAATGTCATAGATAGGAGTCCAGCCAGCATCTGGTACGATATAATCCAGCTCAAAATCGCCTGTAGCGGGCGCAGAAGTAGATACCGTAACAAGGACTTCGCTTGTGGGCTTATTGGCATCTCTGTTTAGTTCGCTTACTTGGTATTGTAGGCGCGATATTTTGGCGTTCAGGGTAGTAAGTTCTTTGTCAGCTTTGAGGACTGCAAGGGCAATTTCAGAGAGGCGTGTGCGGTAATATTCGGCTACCTCTTTCAGTTTTTGGGCATTCACGCCTACGCCATCGCCTCCTATGGCTTTGTTCGAGAGTATCATCTCTTGTTCTTGTAGGAGTACAGTCCGCATAGCGGTCGCAAGTTTTTGGTTATCAGCATAATAGCTTACAGAATCTTCGAGCATCCTGATTTTAGCCGCTTTAGTTTGGTTGCGCAAATAATTGATTTGGTGCTTTACAGCCATGATAGTGAGGCTACCTTTCGCGCTTACTTGGATACTTTGCTTGTCTATTTTGGTAGAAAGGTCTTCAAAGACGAGGGTAGTCGTGCCTGTGGGCAGATAGACTTGGGCAGTATTGGTAATTTGCGCACGATTCAAAAAAACTGTTACCGCTTTTACTTGAGATTTTACAGGTTTGTCTATGTTTTGGGCTTGGACTTGTAGCGTACAGGCTAATAAAGCACCTATTATGAGGTTTTTCATGGGAATTAAATGATTTGTTTTGAAATGTTTACCTTCGTCTGAGTATTTTGTTACAAATTAAAGTGGTTTTTTGCTGAAAAAATTATCTCCTGCACTTTTTTGGGGAGAGAACTGGTAAATGTTCCTTGGCAAATGTTTCATGTGGATAGTTTGATACCTATATTGCTTTGTTTTGCGGTTCTCAATCCGAAAAAAGACCACGAACAAATAACAAAGACTGACCACCAAGTAACTGAGTCCTTGCCTACATTTATGCAGGCAGGCAAGGTATTTTCAGAAAAAAGTGTATCTTTGTAGCACAAAACCAATCCAGTCCAAATGAAAATGTCTGATAATCAAAGTATTGTGAAAGATTGCAGTTTTAACGCTTACGCGGAAGCGTGGACGCTTCAGTTATTTAGGCACAAGCGTAGACGCTTGCGCCAGTGGGGGGATTGTGAGCTTAAAAATTATTCGGCACGCAAACAAGAATGTTTGCGATACATTGCCACAGTCCTATTATTTTTACATAAAACAAGTAAGTAAGGCATTAAAAATAAATGGAATGATTTTATTGTAGGGGTGGGGTTCACCCCCACCCAAGCCAAAAACAGGGTATTTCAATCAAAAAGTTCTTTGCGCGGTTTGGGTGGGGGTGAACCCCACCCCTACACCAAAAATATATTCTATAACCTTTCCATTTATTTTTTAGACTTTACTAACTATGAAAAATAGCCTTTTTAGACCAAAATCAACACACCAGTTGCAAACTAAGCACAACAGGGGTTTCCGAACACTATTAACACATATTATTATTATGAAATACATAATCTTATTTACTTCGCTTTTTTTATTATATTCTTGCAATTCAAATCAAAAACGTGAAAAAAAAACTAATATAAAAAATTGTTTTGATGATTTTGATATGTTTGAATTTAAACCTTCAAAAAATAAACGAGAAGAATGTCCATGTGTAGAATATATAAGAGAGAATAATGATAGTATTTTCTTAAAAGTATATACTTATCATGGTGAACCAATAATTCTTAAATATAAAGTTGAGAAAAATTATTTTTTAGGTACGAAGAACGGAAAAGATGATTCAGGAATATTATTTGAAACTTACACATATTTCAGTAAAGACTTCATCTTAGAATTTCGATATGACGAAAAACAAAAAAATACAAATGATATGTATTTGAGTAGTGTTGTAAAGATTATCAAAAATAAAAAAATAAAAGTTTCTTTCAACAGATATTACAATGCTAAACATTCTTTGTATTTTGATTTTGAAGGTTTGCTAAAAGATAACAAGAATAATATACATACAACAACTTATAAGACAGAAAATGAAAATATAGTTTTGTATAAATCATACAAAACACAAAATTATGTTAAAAATTCTATTGAAAGGTATAATAGAAATAAGCAACTTTATTATAATTTTTCGGTTTTTTGGCATATATATATAATACCTCTATAATATTTGTTGTCCCCTGTTGTCCTTAGTTTTTAACTAAGGACTTCAAATAGAAGCACGTTTGTAACGTGCCTGTTGCGAAGCAACAGAATGCCGAGCTAATCCGTACTAAAACCAATACAAAAGGCTGAAATAGTGCTTTTTGCGGTGTAAAAGTTATAATTCTGTAGCAATCTTAGCTCGGCAGAAAAATGCTTTGCATTTTGCGAGTTACAAACTCGCCTCTATTTTTAGTGCTTAGTTGCAAACTAAGCACAACAGGAAATAAACCTTGGACAATAGAACTTCAGTACGATAAAAAGTATAATGACAGTAGAAAAGCAAAACTACCAAACGCAAAAGTAAGATATGATAGAGAATAATTTATATTTATTGCCTTCTATCGAGGCAGACAGCTTTCACAAATCGTGTATATCGAAAGTATTTACATTAAATCCTTATCCCGAAAAATTGTTCAACAATGATGATTGGTGTCTTTACACTCTTTACTTCAATGATACAAATGATTATTCGACTTTTCGGGTTTTACTCACAATGGCACGAGCTTTAAGAAACAACAATCTATACATAAATGCTTCCATTAATTCTGTTGATGATTTTAGCACTTTAAAATTGCCATTGGATATTGGTAACGTAAACCTTGATAATATATTTGAAAATCATCCCTATTGCGCTTGTGATTACATTATTTTAGGAGAAAAGAATGATTGGGGAATATATGTAGAAAATGTTGAAGATTTTGCTATTTTAGGTTGCTCTCCTGAAATAAAGGATATTGTAGAAAAGCATTATTCTTTATTTGATGATGTATGTAAAATGGACAAGGGTAAGGGTCTTATAGATTACTTATTTGATGCTATTTTAAGGGTTCATGATTACAATAGCTTAATGAATGTATATCAGTTTGTTGAAAAAATAAAAGGTAATTATAAGAACCTTTTTGAATAGTTCCCCTATTGTCCTTAGTTTGCAACTAAGGACTTCAAATAGAAGCACGTTTGTAACGTGCCTGTTGCGATAGCAACAGAATGCCGAGCTAATCCGCACTAAAACCAATACAAAAGGCTGAAAAAGTGCTTTTTGTGGTGTAAAAGTTATAATTCTGTAGCAATCTTAGCTCGGCAGAGTAGATAGTATCTATCGTTAGGGAGTTAGATTTGCAGTGGCAAAGATAAGTATTTCTACTTTTTTTAGTTGTTTTTGATAAAAAAAAGACCTGCCTACAAAGGTTGGTGTTTGAAAAATGCAGGCAAGGCTTTTATGCACTTTTCAGCACCAACAAGCTATAGCCTTTGCGCGGGGTTGTTGGTACACGAAAAATTGGGTAGGCAAGTGTAGCTATAAATAAAATCACGCCCAATTTTTCGAGATACCAACAACGGCATAAAAATACTGTCAAAAAAAAATTGTTAAACAACCATGAAATAGGTAACTTTGCAAACAAAGAAATAAAGCGATTATTTAGTTGAATAGACTTCTTGCGAAAGTAATTTTAACCCTTCTCCATTTGGAGAAGGGCAGGGTTGAGGTAGCAAAAATAGCACTTTCGCAAGAAGTCTGATATGTTGCGTTTTTAATACATAAAAAACTCATAATCAGTAGCTTAAATCTCACTACTTTCTTCAGAAATAGAATATTACAACTAATTTAATGTTTGTTACACTAAACAACTACAATTATGAAAAAGGGAAAAGCTATTTTATGTGTTGATGATGAACCCATCATCTTAGAAAGCCTGAAAGCTGAGTTAAGCAATGTGTTTGGTGATGAATTTATGATTGAAACGGCTGAAAGTGGTGAAGAAGCCTTAGAAGTGTTGGATTTTTTGGCAGACCGCAAAATCAATACACTTGTAATCATTTCGGATTGGCTTATGCCAGAGATGAAAGGGGACGAGCTTTTAGCAAAAGTACATCAAAAATTCCCCAAAATGATAAAAATCATGCTCTCAGGGCAGGCAGACCCGCAGGCTATTAGTCGCGCAAAAACCCATGCAGACAGTAATTATGTAGCCAAACCTTGGAAAAAACAAGATTTAGTTGCCTTGATTAGAGAACAATTAGACTAACAACCATCAGGCTTACAGTTGCTTGTCGAAATAATACTGCACTTGGTCGAATGATGTGTAGTTTGTTTACGCCTCTTTGTTAATTTTGCGCTACTTAAACTCCTATCACTTAAAGTCATGAAAAAAAATAAAGCTATCCTATGCGTTGATGATGACACCCTCATCTTAGAAAGCCTCAAAGCAGAACTTAGTCAAAGTTTTGGCAATGAATTTATCATTGAAATAGCCGAAAGTGGTGAAGAAGCCTTAGAAGTACTCGACTTTTTGTCAGATTCTAAAGTAGATACGCTTGTGATTATTTCTGATTGGCTTATGCCACACATGAAAGGTGATGAACTTCTTACAAAAGTACATGGCTTGTTTCCTAAAATGTCAAAAATCATGCTTTCAGGGCAAGCAGACCCACAGGCTATCAGTCGCGTAAAAGCAGATGCGCACGCCGCCTTTGTATCTAAGCCTTGGAAAAAGCAAGATTTGAGCGCGCTCATTGATGGTTGCTTGGCTACAAAATAAACACATGAAAAAACAATGGTTTGCTTGGGCAATAATAATGGGATTGGGAACAATTATTGCGGCTGTATTTTGGCAACAAGATTGGAAATACCTCTTGCCTACCCCTGTGCCTAAAGGGTACAAAAGCGTAATGCCTCATACTGCCTTGAAACTTGATGCAGCGATTCAGTTTCAGGCAGGCAAGCCTGTTTTTTTACATTTCTTTAGCCCAAAATGCCCCTGTTCACGTTTTAACCTCAACCAATTCAAGGATTTAGTAAAAAAATACAAAGCACAAATAAATTTTCATGCCGTCTTGTTTGTGGAAGATGAGGCTTATACAAAAGCCGACTTTCTGAAAGATTATGGATTGGATATACCTGTTTTGACGAAAAAAGGCGAAAAAATAGCTGAAACTTGTGGTGTCTATGCTACTCCACAAGCCGTGTTATTGACAAAAGAGAGCAAACTTTACTACAGAGGTAATTACAATAGGACAAGGTTTTGTGTAGATAAAAACACCAATTTTGCAGAAAAGGCAATCCAAGAAATCTTGAAAGGAAATGCCCCACCTGACTTTGGCAAAGCGGCAGTGATGGCGTATGGTTGCGAAATACCTCTTGATTAAATATATTTTCAAACTTTACCACAAATATGCAAAATAACTTGTACGATACCAACAAAACCAATAAAAAGATAGATGTCCATGCCTACCTTCAAGATGTACAAGAAAAAGTCGACAAAACAGTAGATGTGTTTGTGGTAGTTTTTCTGGTGCTTGGCTTTTTGTTTGCGCCCATTTACAATACATGGAAATTTACGCTTGTGGTAGGCGTAAGCAATACATTGATTTATTTGGTGGCGCGTTATGCACTGAAGAATAAATTTTGGGCGCGTATGGTCATCAGTGTAGTGCTGGCGGTCTTTGTCTTACAATATATAGGGCAGGTGCATGGCATGGCAGAACTTCACTTTTTCTTTTTTACAAACATTGCCATTTTGATTTTATATCAAGATTGGCGTGTCATACTGCCTTATACGATTATTACGGTATTGCATCACGCACTTTTGGCATTTTTTCAATGGCACTTGGGTATGCAAGAGCTGTCGTTGTATTTCATTAGTTATGGAGATATTACGCTGATGCAGATGAGTTTTCACTTTGGTATCGTGTCGCTTATGGCGTTCATTGCTATTTTGTGGTCAGTGATGTTGCGCAATCAAACCTTGAAAATCATACAAATCCAAGCCTTCACAGAAGAACAAAATGCCCAACTGCAACTATCAGAAAAGAGATTACAAGAAGCCTTGAGCAACACAGAGTTAGAAGTCCAAAACCGCACAGCAGACCTGAAAGGCACGACTGAAGAACTCCTCGCCTCCGAAGAAGAATTGAGGCAAAATCTTGAGGAGTTACAAAGTACCCAAGAACAGCTTACGCTCTCAAACTATGCCTTAGAAGGTAGAATGATGGCTATCAATGAAACAGTAGGCTACATGGAATTAGATACCAATAAAAAAATACTGCAAATCAATGATAAATTGGCAACTTGCCTACAATACACTCCCGCAGAATTAGTAGGTACTTCACATGAGCGATTAGTTGAAAGCGATTACGCCACCAGCCCAGAATATGCACAATTTTGGGCAGATTTGCAGGCAGGCAAGGTATTTTCAGAAGAATTTTTACGTATTGCCAAAGATGGAAAGAAAGTTTGGATATATGCCTCCTATTGCCCCATCAAAGATGAACGTGGAAAAATACAGAGTATCATCAAATTAGCGATTGACATTACAGAAAATAAAGAGAACTTACAAAAAATATTAAACTCTGAAAAAAACCTAACACAGCTGTCCCTTGTAGCCAGCAAAACAAACAATGGCGTAGTGATTGCAGACAAAGACGGCATGACACTTTGGATAAATGAAGCCTTTACATTCATCACAGGGTATGAATTGCATGAAGTGTCAGGCAAAAAATTAGGTGCTATTTTACAAGGAAAGGATACCGACCCATTGCATGTCCAAAAAATACGCGAAGGATTAGCAAGCAAGGATTCTTTTACTCAAGAAATACTCAACTATCATAAACATGGATACCCTTATTGGTTATTGCTCAGTATTACCCCTATTCTTGACGAAGCAGGCGAGGTAATACAATTTATAGGTATAGAAACGGATATCACAGCACGCAAGCAGGCACAAGCCAAAGATGAGATTGTAGCCAAAAAAGTACAACTCCACAACAAAATTATATGGCAACTTACCACCTATAATTTTGAAAATGCCATCAACTTACAAAAAATTTATGAGCTTATCACTTCCTTTGCTACAGAAGGACTACAGGCTGAAAGATGTAGTATATGGTTGTATGGCGAAGGCAATACTTCTATTATCTGTCAGAATCTTTATCAAGCACAAAAACACAACAGCGAGCCTACTACCTTATACGAAAAAGACTTTCCTATTTATTTTCAATCTGTAAGAGATTTATCGTACATAGCCGCAAATGATGCCCATACACACCCCGCGACTGCTGAGTTCTCTACAGTATATCTTACACCTTTGGGCATCAATACGATGTTAGATGTGCCTATAGTAGTGAATGGTATCACTATAGGCGTAGTCTGTGTAGAAGGCTACGCTAAAAACCATGAATGGATGCCTGAAGATATCGTATTTGGACAATCACTTGCCAATTTTATCACGCTTGCTACCCAAACTATAGCGCGTAAAAAAGCAAATAATGAGATGCAAGTGGTAATGAAACATACTGAAAAACAAAAAATAGAAATAGAAAAAGCACTCCAAAATCTGAAAGAAACCCAAAACCAACTCATTCAATCCGAAAAAATGGCTTCACTGGGACAATTGGTCGCAAGTGTAGCCCACGAAATCAATACGCCGCTTGGCGCAATTCGTTCGTCCATACACAATGTGAATGAAAGATTGCAACAGACCTTGACTGAACTGCCCGACTTCTTCTTGAACTTGCCTGAAGCGGATAGGCAAATCTTTGTAACTCTTTTGAATAGGGTACAACCTGCACAAAGTGTGCTGTCTTCGCGTGAGTTGCGCAAAATCAAATTTGACCTCACAGCAGAGTTGGAGGAGCAAAACATAGCAGATGCAGAAGATTTAGCCGTACTGTTCTCAGAACTTGGCATCTATGCCTTGCACGCACATCAAGACTTGTTGCAAAGCCCGAACTTGTCTATTTTAGCCAAAATGCTCTATAAAATGAGCGGCATACAACGCAGTGCCAATACTATAGAAACGGCTACAGACCGCGCCTCGAAAGTTATCTTTGCCCTCAAAAACTTCTCTCGGCAAGACCACGAAGGCGAAAAAGTAGCTACTGACATCAACGAAAGCATCGACACTGTATTGACAATTTATCATAATCAAATCAAGCAAGGCATCGAAGTAATGCGCAAATTTGGCAACTTGCCTGCCATAGCTTGTTTTCCTGATGAATTGATGCAAGTTTGGACAAACCTTATTCATAACGCCATGCACGCGATGGTAGGCAAGGGCATTTTGACGGTAGAAACACAAATAAAAGACAGTAATCTCTTGGTAAGCGTTACAGATACAGGACATGGGATTCCTGAAGAAATCCAAGCCAAGATTTTCAATGCTTTCTTTACTACCAAAAAATTGGGCGAAGGAAGTGGGCTTGGACTTGACATAGTAAAGAAAATCATAGACAAACACGCAGGCAAGATTTGGTTTGAGAGCGAGGCAGGCAAGGGGACTACCTTCTTTGTAGAAATTCCTATTCAGCCATGAAATAAATAAACTCGTCTTTTTTATTTTACAAAAAACCACTTTCTTACACACCTACTATGTTAGTCCATCTCAAAACTCTAACATTTTTACTTTTTTTGTTATTCATTCAAGAATTACAAGCACAACAAATCTCACACTTCACAAAAGAAGATGGCTTGCCCAATGACCTTGTCAAAGCTGTTTTGACAGACGACAAAGGATTCATTTGGATGGCTACTGATGAGGGCTTGGTACGCTTTGATGGCAAAAATTACAAGCACTTTTTGAAGGAGCTACCAAGCCCGTATGTAAAATCTTTGCTAAAAAGAAAGAATGGACAACTGTTGGCTACTACAGATTTAGGACTCGTTGAGATTCAAAATACTCAAAAGCCTATCATTAAGTTGCTCTTGGCAGGCAAGCCCGAAGTTACGGAAACATACCTTTCCTACCCAAAGCTGATGTATGAAGACCAAGCACAAACGGTTTGGATTACAGACAATAGGCACATAGTAGCTCTCCGAAATGGCAAATTCCAACATTATCAATTTCCTGAAAAAAACAAAACAGGACATTTTCAACGTTCATTCAGTATATTTGAGTTGGGCAAGCATTTATTTACTTTTTCGAACACAGGTTTTTTGTATCGTTACTTGCCTGCCCAAGACAAATTTGAGGAAGTTAATTATCCCAAAGCCATAAGCAATGTATTTCATGCCATCAATTTGCCCAACACCCGTAAAGCCCTTGTTTCGAGTTTTGAAGGCGTATTTGAGTTCATATTTGATGAGGCGGGTGGCATCAAAGAGCAGAAATTGATAGCCCCCAATCTTGATGTATCTTTTTTTGCTTATACAGAGAAAGTCGTGTATGCGAGTAGTTGGACAAAAGGTGTATTCAGTATTTACCCAAATGATAGCATTGCAAAAATCGATATACCTACCAATAATATTTCCTACGTTTCTGCTTCTGAGCATGGTGTTTTTTTAGCCTCTGACCATGGCTTGTTTACTATCAACAAACGTACTTTTTCAGCCAATTTCCAAGAATTAAGCAATAGCTACATACAGTTTTTTCATAAAACTAAAGAAAAAGCCTATTATTCTGATGGAGATAAGATTATAGAAATTGATGCCCACTACCACGCAAAAACGATTTATAAAACAGCCTTTGGTGTTTTGCTTACTGTAGTGCAACGCGGAGATGAACTGCTCTTGACGGACACCAAAGGATATATTCTCAAAGTAGAAGGGAAAAATGCACGTATCCTCAAAGATTTGTCTGACAAAGGTAAGGCTATTTTTTCTGCTTTTTTAGATTCGAAAAAAAGGTTGTGGCTCTGCCAAGACAGCAATCCCGCCCTGATTTGTCTTTTGCCTGATAATCAAATAAAACTTTATGATGTGGCAAAGGGCATTACTTCCAGTCCCTTGATGACCAAAGAAAGCCCGCAAGGAAAGATTTATTGTGGTGGTACAAAAGATGACGGCTTTTTGTTTGTGTTAGATGAAGCGCAAGACAATTTCCAAAACTTAAGCCAAAAGACGGACTTTCAACACAATGAGCAAATCTTAGTAAATGATTTGGGCTTCAAAGGTGAAACCATATACGTAGGCACTTCTTTTGGCTTATTGCTGTATGAACGTGGCAAATTCAAACGAAAAGAATTAGG
>JAAFJK010000217.1 GCA_013298105.1 Cytophagales bacterium | reverse complement strand
CGGAGGCAGGCAAGCACACATTCAAAACCGTATAAAGGCTTTTATCAAGATTGGCAGATTCGCCATTGAAAGTTACGCCTTCTATGGTAGCCTGTAGGCGTTCTATGAAGTATTTTTTAAGTTGTCCGACGTGCTTTTGGTGCTGTTCCATGTCTTGGTAGGCAAGTTCAAGGGCTTTGGCAAGACCTATGATGCCATACAAGTTTTCAGTGCCTCCGCGCACATTGCGCTCTTGCGCCCCGCCATAAATCATAGGCTGGAGTTTGCTGTGGGCATTCATATAAAGAAAACCTACCCCTTTGGGTCCGTGAAATTTATGCCCTGCGCCGACTATAAAATCTACAGGCAGTTTTTGTAAATCGTGTGCATAATGCCCCATAGTCTGGACTGTATCACAATGGAAAAGGCTTTGCGTATCTTTGCAGAGCTTGCCTACCCGCGCCATATCAAGGAGATTGCCAATTTCGTTGTTGGCTTGCATCAGCGAAACAAGCGATTTGGGGTTATTTTTTAGTAAATCTTCAAGCTGGGCATAGTCTATATTGCCTTTGGTATCTATGTCGAGGAGTGTCAAACGCACCTTGCCTGCCTGCGCAAGATGCTCAAGCGTATGGAGTACGGCATGGTGTTCTATAGGGCTTGTGATGGCGTGTTTGATGCCGTAAGTTTCGATAGAAGAATGGATAGCAAAATTGTCGGCTTCTGTACCTCCCGAAGTAAAGAAAATCTCTGAAGGGGAAGTATTCAGGAGTTGGGCAATCTTTTTGCGGGCTTTTTCTATGGCACTGCGGGTTTCGCGCCCATGCGCGTGGATAGACGATGGATTGCCAAAATGAGTCTGCAAATAAGGTAACATCTCAGCTATTACTTCGGGTGCTACTGGAGTGGTAGCGGCATTGTCAAAATATACGCGCATGGGAGTATTGAAATCGGTTGAATCTTGGTGCAAAGTTAATTTTTTTCTTTGAAAAATACAAATATCAAACGCCCCATTTGCAGTGGGGCGTTTTAGGGTAAGTTAGCGTTTTAGGAATGAAAATAAAATAACATGATAATTTCGCTCACGCAAAGCCACGCTGTAAGCGTCTGTTGGTATTGCCTAACCGCGTAAAAACTCGATAACAGACGCTTACAGCGTGGCTAAATATTCTCAAGTTATTTTTTACTCGTTCCTTAGCGTTTGATGAAAGTCTTGAGGATAGTGCCTTGTTTAGATTGTATTTTAAGAAAATACTTACCTGCGGGCAGTGCTTTCCAGTCAAAAGTTTGGCTTTCAGTTAATTGTGGGATTTCTGTACGCCAAACGACCTTGCCTGCCCCGTCTGCTACTGTGATTTTCGCATCTTGCAAAATCAAGCCCTTGCCTACCTGTATGGTAGCAAATCGCTCTGTAGGGTTTGGATACAATACAACTTGCTGACTGAGTGTGTTCGCCTCCAAAGAAGTAGCCAAAGAAGTCTTAAATCCCCAAACACTTGAGCTTGTGATGCCTACATAGTTATTGTTGCTGATGTCTTGGATAACTCCTGCGCCTATTTCTACAAAAAACTCCATTTCGTCTGTCAAATCCACCATAGGATTGATAGTAACGACATTGTTATTCACAGTTACGGAGGCATCAGTTATGGCTATAGTTTGTTCGATAGTACCATTGTTTAGGCGTTTGATGAATATATTGCCTACCCCTTTTTTGACTTCTTCATCAAAAGTAATGACCAAATTGGCAGAAGGTAATACATTTTGCGTATTGTTGGTGGGGCTAAAGCTCACTACCGAAGGCGGGATAGTTTCAGGATTGGTTTGAAAACGCCATGTGCCACTGCCCAAAAAGCCCGCAAAATTATTGCCTCCCAAATCTCTCACATAGCCATTCTCTATCTCTACATAGTAGGTCGTAAAGCCTGAAAAATTATTCGTAGGATTGATAGTCAAAGTATTATTGAAAATAGTTACTTTGCTACTGCTTATATTAAAACTTTCAAAAACTGCATTGTCGCTTATTTTGCGAATGTTGATATTGCCAGTCGTTCCTTTTTGGATATTTTCGCTAAAAGTAACCGAAAGATTGTTGATTATAGATACGCCTGTGGCATTGTTTATGGGGGTAAATGCTGTAGCGGTAGGCAAGGTTACATCTGTGGTCGTGAACCGCCAAATGGCTGTACTCAAAATGGCGGGAGAGTTAATGCCATTGGCATCTCGGAATACACCTCCATCTATAAGGACGTAGAGCGCGGTATTTTCGGGTAAGTCAAGCGTAGGATTGATAGTCGCCACATTGCCACTTACTGTGATGCTTAGGCTTGTGGCTATAGGCAATATCGCTACAGTTTGGTTATTGCTTACTCTTGCTATGAGGACACTGCCTGAAGTGCCTTTGAAGATAGGACGATTGAAGGTAAGCTGGAGATTCGTGGCAGGCAAGACACCTGTCGCGTTGGGTGCAGGACTATAGCCTGTGATTGTCAATCCAGTGATGAATTGAATGTCATCTATAGCTACACCTGCTTTTGTAACGGTATTATCGGACTTGAATACAAAGCGAAAAGTAATGTTTTGCCCAGCCGAAGTGATAAGCGAAGATACATCAAATGACATAGGCTGATAAGTCGTCATACTGCCACTGAAGAAGGGAGTGCCTGACGTAAATCCACCTGTACCTACGTTGCCTGCTACTGTGGAGTTGTACCAATTTGCACCTGTGTTAGTACCAAGCTGACTCCAAGAAGTACCTTTGTTGGTAGAATATTCTACTATGAAGCCATCATATTCAGCCTCAGTATCAAATTTTGTTTTGAACTCAAATCTGTAAGCGCCTGTAGAAGTACAGTTAAAATTGGGTGTATAAAGTATGCTATGGCTTTGGCTTACGTAATTTGTGGCGGTTAGTCCTGTTACCCACGCTTTTGTACCACTGGCTACCCCACTCTTGCCTGCCACTGTAGAATTGCCTACTTCAAAGGAAGTACCAGTTTCATTGACAGTTTCTGCAATAGCCTGCACGTTGGCACTTTCTTGATTCCCGCCATCAGCGAGGGTGTATTCGTTCGTAAAGGTAGGCAAGATACCCAGTGCTTGCGAAGCTGTAGAAGCTCCGCCATTGATAGAAAGGCTTATGGTTCTTACGCCTGTAGTGTTCCAAGATATGTTGTGAGGTCCTGCGCTTGTGGCTGTGGGTGTAGATGCGCCTGTACCAAAATTCCAACTCCAGGAAGTGGCACCTGTAGAAGTATTGGTAAAGGTTTTGTTGTCGGGCTGATAGTGTAGGCGTGTATTGGGCGACATAGTAAAGCTGGCGGTTACGGCATTGCCATTATTTTTACCTGCCAAAGTGGTTACGCCTGAGTTTGTGGGGTCGAGCCAAGAAGATAGGCGTGAGTCGCTTGTGCCGCCACCATTCCAAGATACGCTTACCCTGCCATACCAGTCTGCCGAACTTGGCGCACTGCAAGATGAGCCACCGCCATGCAGTTGTCCTATGATAAATCCATTGTTGTCAAAGAGAGGCGAGCCAGATGAGCCACCTTCTGTTACGCCATTGTTCCAAACTACGCGAAAGTGTGTGCCATTTGAGTTTGTGGAGCTACTGCTATAGTTCGTGGTAGTGGTAGGATTGGTGTCAAGCGAAAACTTTTTGGCATCTCCTGCGGGGTGATGAATACCAACACTGCTTGGGGGGTTCGTACCTGTTTTGTTCCAACCATTGAAGTACGCATTGTAAGAAACAGGAACGGTTTGGTTTAACTCGATTAGGAAAAAATCAGAATTGCTATAGCTTGCGCGAAGCGTAGCCCCTACCATACTTTGGGAAGTGGAAGGCGAGGTATTTGTACTGCTGCAGTTCGTGATGTCAAAATTGAAATGGAACGTCCATTGATTCAGATGCGAAGTAGTAGAGTTTTCGCCACAATGGTTGGCGGTTAGAAATAGTGCTTTGTTATTTTGGGCAGTGTTGTTGATAAGCGAACCCGTACACCAGCCCGAACCATCTGGGTCGACTACTATGATGCGTACCACGCCTCGCTTCTCGTCCTGCCAATCGTTTGCCAAAGGCGTACAGTTGATATTTAAATTACAGCTACCTGATGAGCCAAAGCCGTTGGCTTTTTTGTCCATGCTCGGTTTGGTAAAAGCAGTATTTTTGTAAGCTTGGTCTATGCGATTGAGGGAAAAAACAAACTTGCCTGCCACCGCCGCAGGTTCGTAATATTCTATCCAAACTTCGGTACTTTCTATAAGTCCTGTAGCAAAAACGCCCGATTCGTGGTTATTTTCTTCAGTAAACGCGCCTAAAATGGTCTGTTTATCAGCCGAATAAACAAATAGTTTACCGCCTTCGGGGATAAAAAACTTATCTATCCGCAAACACATACCCAATACTTCGGGGCTTTGCGCTTGAAGCAAAACGCGCCAAATCCTGTCGCTCTCACCTATTTCTGTCCATGTGCCTGCATTTTGGGGCGTGATATTGACTGAAGTAGCTACTGCAAAGCGATTGGTAGGTTTTTGTCTATCTTCAGCATATATTTTTTGCATATCCAGTGCGGGAACAAAGGCAGCGTTTACGCTTGTTTTGAGGGCAGGCAAGTCCCTGAACTTACTCCCAAAGCTGATGGGTGTACCACCAAAGCTAATCTGAGCTTTCAGGTTTTGCCCCATACAGAACACTACCAAAGCCAATAGAATGTGTAAAGATTTCATAGTACGCAAAGTTAAATAAAATTACTTTATTTAACAAATAATCGTTTGCAAATTAAATTAATTCAGCTTAGGAACGAGTAGAAAATAAGGTGCCACCAATTTTGCATGATATTTTGGGTTTAGACGAGGCGCAATAGAAGCGCGCAAACAGTGAGATAGTGTTTTGTAATGAATATTGCAACAAGGTATAAATACAAAAGATAAGCAAAAAGAGCAAGTTATTTTTTACTCGTCCCTTATGTTTTTTGTATAATTTTCTAATTACTTTCAGCGTTATATTTGGTAGTTATTTTAACCTATACAATAAATGTATCAAACGTCCCAAATTTTGCAAAAATTACGAGAACTCAAACCCATTTTATTACAAAAATATCCTATCCGAAGCATTGGGTTATTTGGCTCTTACGCCAGAAACGAAGCCAATCAAAACAGTGATATTGATATATTGATAGATTTTCAAGGAACTATCGGCTGGGAAATTATGGACATAGTAGAAGATTTAGATAATTTATTTGGTCAAGAAATTGACTTGGTTACAAGAAATTCGATAAAAGGAACCCTTATTGAAAAACATATCAATCAAGATATTATTTATGCCTAAAGAAAGAAATGTATTCTTGTTATTGCAAGATATAAAACAAAATATTGAGAAGGCTTTACGCTATACAAAAGATTTATCTTTTGACGATTTTTTGGCACAAGAAATCATACAAGATGCCACTCTGAGAGTGATACAAGTAGTGGGAGAGGCTTGCTATCGGGCTACAAAAGAACAAAAACAAGCATATCCACAAATAGAATGGGCTAAAATTGCAAGGAGCAGGCATATTTTAGTGCATCATTATGAAACCATTGATTTTGTAGTTATTTGGCGTATTATTCAAGAGCATTTGCCTTTACTTGCAAAACAAATTGAAGAAATACTGACAAGACAAAGCTAATTTATGCACACTTTCCTCAAAGCCCATTGGGAAAAACTCTTGATGGCAAACTATATAGTCCCCCCAGAAGTGCTACTGCCTTACTTGCCTGCCCAGACTGAGCTGGATATTTTTGAAGGTAAATGTTATGTGAGTTTAGTCGGTTTTCTTTTCAGAGATACGGCTCTTTTGGGCTTGCCTATTCCTTTTCACCAAAACTTTGAGGAGGTAAATTTACGCTTTTATGTACGCCATAGAGCCGAAAATGAATGGAAGCGAGGTGTAGTTTTTGTAAAAGAACTTGTACCCAAATATGCCATCAGTTGGGTAGCCAATGCCCTTTATCAAGAGCATTACCAGACTTGCAAAATGCGCCATACATTCACAGAGGAGGCAGGCAAGCTCAAGGTAGCTTATAGCTGGAAAATGCCAAAAGCACCTACTTACTACCACTTTTCGGCAGTAGCAAAGCACCAAGCTGAAGAAATCCCAGTAGGTAGTGAAGCCGAATTTATCACAGAGCATTATTGGGGATATACTGCCCTTGCCTCCCAAAAAACGGCTGAATACAGCGTAGCACACCCAAGATGGCGTATCTTTCCTGTAGAAAAATTTGCGATAGCCTGCAATTTTGGCGCAATGTATGGCGCAGATTTTGATTTTTTGAACTATCAAAGCCCTGTTTCGGTACTTTTGGCAGAAGGCTCGCCCATTTCGGTACTTTGGCGGAAGGTTTTGGCAGCGCAGTAGAAACTGCACGATATTTGTAACACTTTAATCAAAAACGTTATATTCTATAAACTCAAACCAACAAAATTATGTATCTTTGGATAATATTTGGTGTAACGATGGTAGCAAGTCTTTTGCTTCATTGGTCATTGCGTTCTAAATTTCATAAATATGCCCAAATCGGACTGAATGCCAATTTGAGTGGTGCAGAGATAGCGGCTATGATGCTCCGCGACCACAACTTGCATGACGTACAGATAACGTGCGTGGAAGGCGAACTTACAGACCACTATCACCCCACACACAAAACCGTCAATCTAAGCGAAGACGTATATCATGGCAGGTCGGCTGTAGCCGCAGCAATAGCGGCGCATGAATGCGGACACGCTGTACAGCACGCTACGGCTTACAGTATGTTGGAGTTTCGCTCGGCTATGGTGCCTCTGCAAAGTATCAGTGGCTGGGTACTGAATATCATTTTTATTGTCAGTTTTTTTGGTGCGATGTTTTTGACTTCGTTCTTTCCTATGAAGTTGGTGCTTATCGTAGTCATTGCGGCATACAGCATCATTACACTTTTTAGCCTCGTAACTTTGCCTGTAGAATATGATGCCAGCAAACGCGCTATGGCATGGATGACTCAACGCGGTGTGGTAACACACCAAGAAGAAAGTATGGCAAAAGATGCCTTGAATACTGCCGCGCTTACGTATGTAGTTTCAGCTTTGGGTTCGGTAGCTACTTTGATGTACTACGTCATGCAGTATATGGGTATGAAATCGGACGATTAATTTTTTGAATTTTGGTATATTTAGAAACAGGACTTCTCTGTGAGAAGTCCTGTTTTATTTTTACCTTGCCTACCAGACCGCGCCTACCTATTTTTATGTCTGACCTGCAAAGCACCAAGAGGCTTTGCGGGTTTTGGCTTGTGTTACAAATCTGTAGCTTCTTGGCTTTCTTCTTTTTGTTTTTCTTCGTTTTTGACGGCTTCAGACTTTTCGTAGGCAAAAATGATGCTTTGCACAAGTTTATGGCGTATTACATCTTTGGCATCAAACTCCACAAAACCTATTCCTTTGACATCTTTCAAGATTTTCTTCGCTTCTGTCAAGCCTGATTTTTGTTTGGGAGGCAAGTCAATCTGTGAAGTATCTCCTGTGATAATCATTTTGGAGTTCGGACCCATGCGTGTCAAAAACATTTTCATTTGCATGGGTGTGGTATTTTGGGCTTCATCAAGCAAAATATAGGCGTGATTCAATGTCCTGCCGCGCATATAGGCAAGCGGGGCTATTTCAATGATTCTGTTCTCAAGATAGAATTTTAGTTTTTCAGCCTGAATCATATCATCAAGCGCATCATAGATAGGTCGAAGATAAGGGTCTATTTTATCTTTCATATCACCAGGCAAAAATCCTAAGCTCTCGCCTGCTTCTACTACGGGGCGCGTAATGATTATTTTCTTGATTTCCTTGTTTTTCAAAGCGCGTACAGCAAGCGCAACGGCTATGTAGGTTTTGCCTGTACCTGCGGGTCCGAGAGCGAATACGAGGTCTGTATGTTGGATTTGCTTTACAAGCTCTATCTGTCCGCCTGTTTTGGGCTTTATACCACCTTTCAGCCCATGTACTATGATGTCTTTGTCAAGGGCTTCTTCTTCGGCTAAGAGTTTTTCGGGGCTTTCTCCTCTGAGGAGATTGCTTACATTGTCGGGAGTTATTTTGCCAAATTTATGATAATGTAGCAATAGGGCATTGATAATCTCATTGATTTTCAGTATTTCGGGTGTCGAGCCTTGTATCCGTAGCTCATTGCCACGTGATATAATCTTGCTCTTAGGGAAAGCATCAGAGATTTCTTTGATGTTGTGGTTTGCGATGCCTAAAAAATCTACCAACGAAACATCATCATCGAGTTGAATAATTTTTTCTACCAAAAAATAAAGTATTTAAGTGATGTAATTTTCAAAGATAATAGTTTTTTTTAAAATTGCCAAAAAATAAGTAATTTATTTTTCTATTTGGCTTGCCAAAATCGCTATACCTTCCAAAAAAGTATGTGGCTCATAGCCCAGCACCTGTCTTGCTTTGTCTATGATAAACCCTGTTTTGGGTGGTCTTGCGGCAGGTTGTGAGAAGCCAGAGGCATCTGTGCGTGTGATAAGCGATTTATCTAACTTAAAAAAATCGGCAGTCGCTATAGCCATATCGTAGGGTGTGAGCATTTCTTTGCCTGAAATATTAAAAAAGCCTTGCGCTTCTTTTTCCACAATCAACGCACAACCCACTGCCAAGTCTTCGGCAAGTGTAGGTGTGCGCCATTGGTCATCTACTACTTTGATATTTTTTCCTTCCTCGAGTGATTTTTTTACCCAAAGGATAATGTTGCTACGGCTGGCAGTTTCAATGATACCAAACACAAGCACTGTCCGCGCTATCGCCCATGGGCAGGCAAGTTGTTGTACGATTTTCTCGGCTTCCCATTTGCTATGTCCATAATAGCTGAGTGGATTGGGCGTGGCATCTTCTGTATAGGGTCCCGCCAAGCCATCAAAAATAAAATCAGTCGAGAGATGCAACAAAAAAGCCTTGTTTTTTTCGCAAGCCTCGCCTACATAGCGCGTGGCTTCTACATTTTGTAGCCAACACGCTTCGTGGTCTTGTTCGCAGTCATCTACTTGTGTCATAGCGGCAGTATGAATGACCGCATCAGGCTTGACTGCTTCAAAAACTTCTAAAATAGCGTTTCGGTCTGTAATATCCAAAGACATATACTGTGCAGGGGCAGGCAAGGCATACCTAAGCACTCCGCGTGCAGTCGCAATGGTTTGAATATCAGTTTGTTTTGTCAATAAATGCACCAATTTTTGTCCTAAAAGACCATTTGCACCTGTTATAAGAACTCTTTTCATACTTGCAAATATATGTAGCTTTTTGGAATGATGTACTTTTTTTTGAAAATAAACCC
>JAAFJK010000113.1 GCA_013298105.1 Cytophagales bacterium | reverse complement strand
CAACCGCCCGCAGGATATTGAAAATCAATTATATTTATTCCAAGACAAACGCAATAGTACCCTTGAAAGTACCCGCAACATACAAGAATATTTCGCGCCTATTAACAAAAAATATGAAGATTTTACCAAAAAACTGAAAGAAAAAGATTTGTCTGCATATAAACGAAAATTGATATTAGCTGATATAACCCGTACTTTCAAGCGTTTACGTGAGGATATTATTGAACCTTTGGTTATTCGCAGAACACGCACAGACATTCAAAATAATGAGGAGTATTTAGAAGATTTAAAACTGCAAGACATTGTATTTCCCAAAGTGGACGACCCTAACGAAGTATATTATTATTTGGAGGGCGATTTAAGCCAACTTTTCTATGATACCATTTCGCTCATTACAGGATTAGATGAAGATGGTTTTGAGATAGAAGGTTTAGGTTATTATCGTTATAGAGCTATTGAGTTTTTGAAAGATGATGATGATAGGCGTACTTATGGTAATGTAGAGTCTATTTCATTGAGGCTATCAGCTATCATGCGTACTTTGCTTGTGAAGCGTTTGGAAAGTAGTTTTTATGCCTTCAAAGTATCATTGGGCAGACTGCAAACAGCCATAAACAATATGCTTGAAATGTTTGCACAAGATACAGTTTTTATTGCACCTGACTTGAATGTAAACCAAATGCTTGAAGAAGGACTTACTTACGAAGAAATAGAAGCAAAAATAGAAAATAAAGGAGGTAATAACCGTAAATTTTTGGCTGATGCTTTCAGAACTGAATTTATAGACCTCCTCGAAAAAGACAAAGCTAAAATTGATGATTTGGTAGTGCGTTGGGCAAAGATAGAGGAAGACCCCAAAATGGAGGTTTTCTTGCAACACCTCAAACATATATTTTTCAACAAAAAATACAATCAACAACAAAAATTAGTAATTTTCAGTGAGTCAAAGGATACTTTGACTGAACTGCAAGACGCTATTACAACCCATACAAAATACCGCGTACTGACTGTAAGCAGTGAGAACCGCAAACAAATAGAAAATATCATTTACGAAAACTTTGATGCAAATCGCGCTCTTAACCTGCAAAAAAATGACTATGACATCATCATCACTACGGAAGTTTTGGCGGAGGGCGTAAACTTGCACCGAAGCAATATCATTGTGAATTATGATGTGCCGTGGAACGCGACACGCCTCATGCAACGCATAGGCAGGGTAAACCGTATTGGTACGACTGCCGAGCAGATTTTTGTCTATAACTTCTATCCTTCAGCGCATGGAGATGAGCAGATTAGCCTTGTAAATAATGCCTTGCGCAAACTGCAAGCCTTTCATACGGCTTTTGGGGAGGATAATAAGATTTTCTCTGTATTGGAGGAAAAGCACGAGGGCGCACTATACGGCAACAAAATACAAAAAGAGGAAAGCGAAATTTTGATTTACCTCAACGAATTGCGCGACTTCAAGAAAAAACACCCCAAGCGTTTCCAAGAAATTGCTAAAATTCCTAATAAGTCAAGGTGTGGCAGAAGTGCGGAAGGAAAACAATATCTTGCCTACCAAGACGAACAAGACACCATTTATAGGAAAGTAGAAAATATGACCATCAGCTATCTCAAAAGTGAGAACCACCCTGGCATCTTTTGTCTGGTATTGCCTAACTTGCATACTGAAGAACTTGGATTTTTGCAAGCCGTTCAGTTGCTCAAAGCCTCTGAAAAGGACAAGGCTTTGCCCCTGCATGACAAACACCATGAACAAGCTCTTAAAGCCCTTGATTATTTCAAACAAGAAAAAATACAAAGCGACCTTGCTACCTCAAAACTCACTGCACATAGCCTTAGCCCTGCCGAAAACAAGGCATTGAGTAACCTAAACGCTGTTTTGAAGCACGCTCCCACAGAGCAGAAAAAGAAGGTATTGCAAGAGGCTATCCAAGTAATAATAGTAGGAACGTTCAAAAACTTGCCTACCCAAATCAATGCCTTTTTTAAGAAAAACGAAAAAATGATGGGTACAAACCTTAACGACTTCATAGACGCGCTGTTTATAGATGTTTTGGATAAATACGACTTCCAAGCGCAAACCACCGCAGAAACCAACACGCCCAAAACACAAGGGCTTATCAATCCTCAAATCGTTTTAACACAAAGTTTCCAATAAACTATGACCAAAATAGAACTGCAAAACCTATTGCAACAGCCCTACGACCAATACTTATTTGCTACAAAGGTATTGAAAAATATTTTTGGTAACCGTTTTGAACTATATGCTATGCCTCAAAGCGTATCACCCCCGCCTACGCAAAACGAGAAAAAGACCATTGACCTCGTGCAGATATATGGCGAAATAACGCTTGATAATGGCACTACTATTACTTGCTACGAAATAAAGCTACAGCCACAAGTGCGCATAGAGCAAAGCCGAGTAGCTATTCAGCAATATATCCGCAAACTTACCTTCACTGGGAGTGGTGCGCTTGTCAATTTCATAAGCCCCAAAACGCCTAACACTTGGCGACTTACCTACATAGCCAAAGATAGTATCGTTACTGAAAATGGTGTGAAAATGAAACCCACCTATAAAAAACGCTATACATATCTACTGGGCAAAGATGAAACTTGCAAAACGGTAGCAGAACGCCTCAGCGACTTGGGTAACAAACCTGCCATAGATATAGAGGCGCTTACCAATGCCTTTTCGGTGGAGAAGTTGAGCAAGGCTTTTTTTGATGAGTACAAAAACCACTACGACAAATTTGTGGGGCATTTGGTAGCCTCCAATTTCAAAAAATCCGTTTTCAACGGGGACGAAAAGGCTATCCGCGACTTTTGCAAAAAACTCTTAGGGCGCATTGTATTCCTATACTTTGTGCAGAAAAAAGGCTGGCTGGGGGCTACTGATACAGAATATACAGACGGAAACCGCGACTTTATCACGCACTTATTCGACTCAGCACAGGTAGGTGATGCTTTTTATGCTCTGTGGCTCTCCAAGCTCTTTTTTGAGGCACTGAACCAAGAGCGCAAAGGCGATAGCTTTGAAATGCCTACAGGCGAAAAATTGAAAATTCCTTTTCTCAATGGCGGACTTTTTGAGAAAGAAACGCATGACGATACTGTGCTTACCCTAAAAGCTGATTTGTTTCGTGCCTCCAATCCTTTTGATATGGAATTACCGAATAAGCGCGGATTTTTGGACTTCCTCAATGCCTATAACTTCACTATCCACGAAGATAGCCCTGACGACCACACTGTAGCAGTCGACCCCGAAATGCTGGGGCATATCTTTGAGAACCTGCTCGAAGACAACAAAGACAAAGGCGCGTTCTATACGCCCAAAGAAATCGTGCAATATATGTGCAGAGAGAGCCTCGCGGAATACCTCGCTACGCAATGCCCCACGATAGCACGCGAAGCGATAGACACGCTCATCAAACAACACGAAACTGCCTTGCCTGCCCAAGACCTGCACGCTATAGACGCAAAATTGGACGTTGTAAAAATTTGCGATCCCGCCATTGGTTCGGGTGCGTTTCCTATGGGCTTGTTGCACGAGATTTTTAGCCTCAAAGAACTCATAGCCTATCAGGTAGGCAAGGAATGGAAACCTGCCAAAGTGAAGGCGAACATTATCCAAAACTGCATCTATGGCGTGGATATAGAAAAGGGCGCGGTGGACATTGCGCGTCTGCGTTTTTGGCTCTCGCTCATTGTGGACGAACCCAAGCCCAAAGCCTTGCCTAACCTTGACTACAAAATAGTGGTGGGCAATAGCCTCGTGAGCAAATATGAAGATGA
>JAAFJK010000775.1 GCA_013298105.1 Cytophagales bacterium | reverse complement strand
ATGGGGTAGGTTCTTGTAGCATAGGACACGATATAAAGAGGTAATAATAACTGCCACAAAATTACAATCTTTTTTTGAAATAGCAAATTTTTTAAACATTTTTTTATTTCTATAACAAAAAAATCCTTGCCTGCGTGGGGGCAGGCAAGGATTTCTGTTACTTCACTTCAGCATCATACAGCGACTTGTAATATTCGTCTGCCATGCGGTCTGATTCAAAAAACCCTAACACATCTTTGATGCTTGTTTTTACGATTTCCCACCATTTGCCTTTTTTGTCATAATAAGCAGGGATTACTTCGTTCTCCAATACATCAAGGATATTGGTAGCATCTATGTCATCTTGTTTATCGGTAGGCAAGGTCATATCTGTAGGCGATACAGTATAGCCATTCAAGCCATGCTTCACAAACTCGCAAATCCAACCATCAAAAATAGATACATTCACACCACCATTCATGCCTGCCGTCATGCCGCTTGTGCCTGACGCTTCGCGCGGTCTGCGGGGCGTATTCAGCCATACATCAGAGCCGAGCTTCAGGTCATGCGAAAGTCTTAGTTCGTACCCTGTAAGGATAGCACAGTTGGGTAAGTTTTTGGTTTCTTGTACAAGGCTGTTGAAAGTATGTACTGCGCCATTGTCAAGTGGGTACGGCTTGCCTGCCCAAATTATCTGAATGGGCGTTTTGGTATTTTGCACCAATTTTAAGAAGCGTTCTTTGAAGCGCAAAATCAAATCAGGACGCTTATATGCCGCAAAACGCCTTGCCCAAACTATCGTCAAGACATCAGGCTTGAGGAGTTTGCCTGTCTGGTCTGCTACGATGTCAAAAAGTTCTTTCTTGAGTTGTTGTTTGCGGGCAGTGAAGGCTTTTTTGTCGTCTTTTTCCCATGCTTTGATAAGGTCTTTGTCAGACCAATATTCTTTGTCTTGGGCATTGGTGATGTGGATTATTTTACAAATATTTTCATAATCTTTCCACATATCGCGGGCTACTTCGCCATGTAGTTTGGATACGCCATTGGCGAGTTTTGCGCAACGGAGAGCCGTAACGGTATAGTTCAGGCTGGGGTGTCCGTTGGTTATTTGGAGGATTTCTTGGGTAGAAAGGTCTTTTTCAAAAAAGCGCATTTCGTTGAGCTTGAAGGCATTGTGTTCTTCGTTGCCTGCCAGTTCGGGCGTATGGGTAGTGAATACAAAATGCTTGCGCAACTCTTTTTCGGTTTTGAACTTATTGTTCTTGAGGTAAAAAGCCAACGGCAGGGCGTGTCCTTCGTTGATGTGATACATATCTGCTCCGCCAAGTGCTTCAATGACCTTGCCTCCCCCTATGCCGAGTACGATGCTCTGTGCTATGCGCGTATCGGTGTTGTTGTCATAAAGTCGTTCTGTGATGGTACGAGCGAGGTGGTCATTTTCGGGCAAATCTGTAGAGAGCAAATAGAGTGGCGCAGTCCCGAATACGTGGGGAGGCAAGTAATACGCCTTCACATATACGTGCGGATTGTTGTGGATTTGCACTGTTACTTTGATGCCTGTATCCACCAAAAAGGGATAATGCTTTTCAGTGAATTGTACGCGGAGCGACTGGTCTGCGTGTCGTGCTTGGTCATAGTAGCCATATTTCCAAAGCATACCTACCGCCACGAAGTTTTGCTTCAGCTGGAAGGCACTTCGGAGGTGCGAACCTGCCAAAAAACCCAACCCACCAGAGTAGATTTTTAGTGATTGGTCGACAGCATATTCCATACAGAAATAGGCGACTTTGGTTTGGTACTCCTGCGCGGGTACGTACTCCTCTTGCCAATAAGAACTTGTTTTAGCCATGCGAAAATTCGAGATATAATGATATGCAAAAATAGGCGTTTTTTTGGATTGATATATAAACTGAATGAAACAAATAAGACTTTTAATGTACTTAAAATATTGAATATCAATTTTTTACAAATATGCAAACGTTCGCAAAGCTCTATTCGTTTTTTTTCGGTTGGCAATCCGCTTGCGGTTGTCAATCCGAAAAAAAGACCGCGAACAAGTAAGAAAGACTGACCACTACTTTGGTAACGACACAATTAATTTGTGAAAGAGGCACGCGGATACGGATTTTTTAATTTTTAAAATATAAAAAATCCGCTTAATCTGCGTGCTAAAATTATGCCCAAATTTGCATACTTTTATCCAAATAAAATTCGCTTTTTTTGCACTTGCCTACCGCTTGAAGCCCACACTTTCGCGCAGGTTTGCTTTTTTCAATTCTCTTTCTACAGCTTCTGTAAGGGTTTTCATCATAATTTTCTCCTCTTTTGATTGTAAAGTTTTGATAGTAACATCTCGAAGCACATTCGTAATATTCGAGGCAGTAAGGACGTATTTCTCAGACAAAGTTTTGAAGTTTACATTTTTGGAAAGGGGCAGACCTTCTGCAAAAATATTTTTCCAAAGTGCGAACTGTTGGGTAGGACTTGGGACAGGAAAATACACCAACGACTGAAATCTTCGCATAAAAGCTGTATCTATATTGTCTAAAAGATTGGTAGCCAATACCACCAAACCATCATAATTCTCGATGCGTTGTAGCAAATAACCTACTTCTTGGTTGTAGTAAGCATCTGTAGCGCGTTGCACATCTTGGCTTCGTTTGCCAAAAAGACTTTCCGCTTCATCAAAAAACAAAATCCATTTTTTATTTTCTGCCATATCAAAAAGGCGGGCAAGGTTTTTGGTAGTTTCGCCTATCCATTTTGAAGCTATCATCGATAAATCTACTCTATAGACATCTAATCCCAAGTTTTTACCCAAAAGTGTGGCAGTCAGCGTCTTGCCTGTACCCGAACTGCCATAAAAGAGGGCGCGATAACCCAATTTGAGGTGTTTTTTTAGGTTCAGTTCGTGCATGATTTTGTGTTGGCAGGCAAGCCAAGTTTCTACGTTTTGGATTTCTGCCAGCGTTTCTTTCTCCAAATATAGGTCTTTCCATTCGAGTTCTGTTGTGAGCAGTTCGGCAGGAAAGTTATTCGTGTAGCTTGGTCTGAACGCCTTGCCTGTAGTCAAAAACTCTAAATATTCATTTGACATCACGAGTTGCCCTGCGCCATGTGGTTCGGTGGCTTCTTTTACCTCTAACTTGAGGATATTATGGACTATAAAACTGCCATTTTCTCCAAAATAGTAAAGAAAGATTTGTACGCGCTTACTGATGTCCTTGCCTGCCAACAGGAAATAAGCGGTCTCGAGGGTAGGCAAGTAACCCGAATGAAACTTGCCTTTCAGCCCACCCGCTTCCGAATAAGTGCGGTCGTATTTTTGATTTCTTGTAAAAAACTCGTCCAATGACTGCGGGCGCAAATGCACCGCCATAGCAAGTGCCAAAATAACCCTTTCCTCAAACCCCAAACTGTAGTGTTCTATCAGTCCGCCCAAATTGGAATAAGGCGACTGTTTGGGCAAATGAATTTCATAAATGCTTCTGTAGCGTGTGCTGTTTCCAAGATGGAAGTCATAGCGCGTACTGATAACTTCTTCCAAAAACTTAAATTCAGCGTCCCAAGCCGCCGCATTGTAGTTGATGATTTCTAATTGCGACATATTGTTTAGGTCTGTATCTATTGGAAAGGCTTGTTTGGCTACTGCTTCTATGTCTATATCAAGCAGTGCCAGCATCAAATCTTTGAGTATAAAATTACATTCAGCTGTAGCTATATTTGGACTTAAGTCGTTCCAATTTAGCTTATAGAACAACTCGTTTGCTGTATTGTGCAACTCCAAAATGTGATTGCCTGTATTGGCTTTATTGTTAAAGTAGCGATTTTGGAGGTAAGCCCCACCTATGCGTTTGGATTGATGTATTATCTCTTGCCATTTTCCTATAGGAACATTGAAATAATGTTCATGCAATTCATCTTTTTGTGCGTTGTGGATTTCTATACTTCCCCAAATCCCTCTGCTACTTTCAAGACAAATAATTTTGTAACTGTCATAGTAAAAGCTAAGATTTTCGGGCGTTTCGAAAGTATAAGTGATGCTCAAAAGATTCCGTTGCTCAAGAATGGCACGCATACTCGAAACCATCGTGTACCTGTAGTCTTCAGGTTCTATTTGGAGTAAAGTCCACCATCTTATAAGGCTCTCGTGGATATGAAAGTCATTGCTTACAATCCTTATGAGGACAGGTTGTTGATAATCTTCAAAAACTTCTTCCAATACCAACGTATTCAAAATAATACAACAAAGCACCAGTTTTACCTCCGTTTGCTGGTCTTGAAGGCTGTAATAATGGTCTATATATGCCTGAATAGGGTGTAAAAAAACAGTTTCAAATGCCCATACATTCAAATCGGTAGTATCAGCAATGTCTGCAACATCGATAGCAGGAAGACTAAAATATGCGTTTAAGTAGGCGAAAGTTTCGGGGGAGAGAGATAAAGTATGGGGATTTTCAGCGTTCATTTATTGGGAATGGTCTATGTCTGTAGCCCTCATCTTTGCACCAACTTATGATTTCGCAATAGGGCAAAGATTTTTTGAGGGGCGGGATTTGTTCGGATAAGTAGGGATTATCATGGCAGGCAAGCCATTCAAGCGATTGCAAATCTTTTAGGACTTCAAAATTCAGTACATCATTCCAAACCAAAGATAGCGTATGCAGGCAAGTCATTTTTGCCAATGGCTCAATATCCACTATTTTATTGTGGTCTAAGCCTAAAAACGTTAATTTTGTAAGATTTTCTAAACCTGATATGGCTGTCAATTTGCAATAAGCCAAATTCAAATGTGTTAGATTTACTAAGTTTTGTAAAGGCTTTAGACTCGAAAGTGGATTATTATATAGATATAATTTTTCTAAATTTGTCAAATATTGCAGAGGCGAAATGTCCGTAATTTCATTGGTTGATAAATCCAATGTTTTCAGATTTGTCAAGTATTGCAAAGGCAAAATATCGACCACCTGCGTACAAGACAAATACAGTTCTTCTAAATTTATCAGACTTTGCAAAGGCGAAAGGTCTGTAATTTGGATATTCTCCAAATCCAATTCTCTTAAATTTGTCAAGTATTGCAAAGGCGAAACATCGAGAATTGGATTATTTCCCAACTGCAATACCTCTAATTGGAGATTATCTTTTAAAAAAGAGAGGTCTTTAATTTTTTTATGTCTTAAATATGAGTGGGTTTCTTTATTCGGGGTTTGCA
>JAAFJK010000241.1 GCA_013298105.1 Cytophagales bacterium | reverse complement strand
GAAAAAGTGTAAACTAATTTTTAGGTGTTATGAAAGATGCCGAAAAAATTTACTTATTTTTGGCAAGAAAACTATCAATCCCACCACAAATGCGCCTAATGCCGAGAGTAAGACCGCCCCTGCCGCGATGTCCTTGACCTTGCCTGCCTCCGCGTGCCTTTCGGGAGAAATCCAATTCACAAGTTGCTCAAGGGCGGTATTCAAGGCTTCGGCAGTCATTACTATAGCTATAGATAACACGACAGCTATCCATTCGGTAGGCAAGATTTCAAAATAAAAACCTGCACATACCACGCCCAAAGCTATGCCAATATGCACCTGAAATTGTCGTTCGTGTCGTATCAAATACATCAGCCCCTTGCCTGCATACCAAAAACTGTACAGCCATTTGCGAAACATCAATCTCTTAAGACAAGTTCAGTAACCATACCTTCCGTAATCTCGTGCTTGCCTTCGTAGGTAAGGAGTTCAAAATTTATCCCATGTGCGCGTAGGTAGGCAAGTTGGTCATCTACCATTTTGCGGGGTATGAGTTCGTCATTTTCGCCATAGACATAGTGCAAGACCTTGCCTGCCAATACTTTAGCCAGTTCATCAAGCGGGCAGTCTTTTGGAATATCTCCCGCCCAAAGAATAAGCTCATCAAAGACAGGCTTTGCTTCAAGTATCCACCTCAGTACGGTTGAACTTCCCTGCGAAAACCCCAAAATGCGGGTGTAAGGGCGTTGGCTTTGTACCAATACACGCTCTACAGTCTGTGCATACACCGTTTTCCAATATTGAATATAGTCTTGAATCTCTGATTCACGACTTTCTCTTGTCATCCAGCTTGCGCCCACGCGCGAGTTTGGTACGCCCACCCCGTCCACATAAAAGCGCGAAAGAGCTTCGGGTGCGATAAGCCAATACTTTTCAGGCGAAAGAAAACTAAATTTTTTCAGAAAATTATCAGCCAACTGTCCATATCCATGCGCCAAGAGCCAAATTTCTTGAGTGCTTGCTTGGGGTGCGCCATGTGTGAAGTAGCGGGCTGTACGCGATATTTGCACATAATGATTTTGCATGGCACAAAATTAGCAGGTTTTTTGGTAGGTTTTTATTTTTTTGAAAAAAAAAACATTTCCTACACTTGTAAGTTTATATCTTTGTTGTAATTTAGCCCCCATGAAAACACCTAAAAATAAAAAATTTACGATTCGTCAGCGCATACAGTATGAATTTGATAACATGATGACAGGTGGTATCACCCCCATCATTGTATTCATTTTGACATTTGTGATGCTGTTCGCGCTCTTTTTTGCGTCCGTAACTTATACGACTTCTATGCACCAAGCCAAACCCCCCGAAGACATAGAAAAAACAAAAGATGCGTTTTCTGAAATCTTGTGGCAGACATGGATGCACATCATAGACCAAGGCACTATCACAGGAGAATTTGGTTGGGGCTACAGGCTTATTATGGTCTTGCCTACCCTTTTTGGTTTGTTGCTGGTAGCTACTACAGTTGGTTTGGTAAGTTCGCGCATCAATATCATGCTTGACAATTTGCGCAAAGGTCGCTCGTTGGTAGTCGTACAAGGGCATATCGTAATACTTGGCTGGTCGAATAAAATTTTTTCTATCATTGATGAACTCATAAAAGCCAATATCAATCAACACAGTGCTTGCATAGTCGTGCTTGCCCAAAAAGACAAGGTACTGATGGAAGATGAAATTAAGGAAAAAGTGGATAGAGTTCGCAACATCAAAATTATATGTAGGACAGGCAATCCGATTGACCTTGATGACCTAAACATCGTGAATTTACCTGATGCAAAATCTATCATCATAGTATCGCCTGATGACCATAACTTTGATACACAAAATATAAAATGCGTCTTGGCTATCCTAAATCACCCGAACCGCAAAAAAGAGCTTTTCCATGTGGTAGCCGAAATAAAATCCAATAAAAGTCGTGAAATAGCCAATCTTGTAGGAGGCGATGAGCTTACGCTTGTAGTTTCAAATGAAATTATTGCACGCCTCGCAGTCCAAACTTGCTTACAGTCGGGACTTACTGCAGTGTATAATCATTTATTGGGCTTTTCAAACGAAGAAATATATCTACAATCTATCCCAGAACTGTATAATAAAACCTACCGCGAAGCCGTTTTTGCGTTTGAGCATTTGGCTGTCATGGGCATACAACGCGCCACAGGCATTATACTCATCAATCCACGCGAAGCCACCAAAATAAAAGAAGGCGACAAAATAATTTATATAGCTGAAGATGACAATGAATTGCCTGACCTAAAATTAGGCATTTCACTCAGTAATCCTGCCCACATCTCTGAAATACAAAAAGACAATATCGCCACACCACGCAAAATGGTTATCATGGGCTGGAATGCACAAGGCAGTACCACTGTCCGCGAAATGGATAGTTATGTAGTCGCAGGTTCAGAGCTTTGGATAGTGGCAGACGACATTGCCTTCATACAAAAAGAGATAGATTTATTAGACGATTTCAACCATCTTGCAGTAAAATATGTAGAAGGCGACATCACAGACCGCAAACTTTTGAATGATTTGAATTTGCAGGACTTCCACAATGTGATGATACTCAGTTACAGCCAAAAACTGCCTATCCAAGAAGCAGATGCCACTACACTCGTAACGTTGATACATCTGCGCGACATCAAACGCCAACGTGGAGCAGATTTTACGATAGTGAGTGAGATGTTGGACATCAAAAACCGTACTTTGGCAGAAGTCGCCAAACCTGATGACTTCATCATAAGCGACCATGTATTGAGTCTTATCATTTCTCAATTAGCTGAAAATAAAGAGCTTAACTTGGTATTTAATGAGCTTTTTGATTCGCATGGGTGCGAGATTTACCTCAAACCTATGGGGCATTATCTTCAGACATTGGAAAACGTAAACTTCTATACGGTTTGTGAAGCCGCATTCAGGCACAAAGAAACTGCCATCGGCTACCGAATCGCGGAATATGCTACAGACCCTTCGAAATCTTATGGGGTAGTCTTGAATCCACACAAAGCACAAAATCTTAGCTTCAAGCCTGAAGATAAATTGATTGTACTGGCAGAGGATTATTTGTAGGTACGAACCTAATAAAATGTAAAATTTCTGGTAAACTTGCCTGCCAATAAAGTATAAATCGTAAATTTTTATTATGTATTTTGCAGACGTAAAAAATGACCTTGCTTTCCATAAAATATTTGGAAACGAGCAAAAAACAGGTATTTTGATTGCTTTTCTGAATGCTGTTTTGCGGTTAGAAAACAACAGCCGCATAGTGGAGGTCAAAATCCTAAATCCTTATCAAGCCCCTATAGTCAGTGGCATGAAAAATAGCATCATTGATATCAGGGCAAAAGACGACAAAGACAATTATTATATCATCGAGATGCAATTAGCCAATAAAAAAGGCTTCAATAAGCGTATTCTTTACTATGCTTGTAAAGAATATGCTTCACAACTCCATGAAAAGCAGAAATATTATGGGCTTCACCCTATCATTGTGATTAGTATTCTGAATTTTGAATATCTGCTAAATTCGCATTATCTCTCCAAACACGCGATAGTCGATTTGGCTACTCAAGAGCGAAAAATAAGAGATATGGAGTTCAATTTTATTGAATTGCCCAAATTCAATAAAACAGAAGCCGAAGCAGACAATGACTTGGATAAGTGGATTTATTTCATAAAAAACGCCGCATCTCTCCAACTTATCCCCACTTCTGTAGATAATGACGCGCTTAGAGAGGCTTATTACGAAGCAGACAAACATCTTTGGACAAAAATAGAACTGGCTGATTATGAAGATTATCTTATACGCGATACGGACGAAGAAGCACGCGAACTGTTCATGATGGAGCGAATAGAAGAACTTAATCAGAAATCTGAAGAACTTAATCAGAAATCTGAAGAAATTGAGAAGAAATCTGAAGAAATTGAGAAGAAATCTGAAGAAATTGAGAAGAAATCTGAAGAAATTGAAAAGAAATCTGAAGAAATTGAAAAGAAATCTGAAGAAATTGAAAAGAAATCTGAAGAAATTGAAAAGAAATCTGAAGAAATTGAAAAAAAATCCGAAGAAATTGAAAAAAAATCTGAAGAAATTGAAAAGAAATCTGAAGAAATTGAAAAAAAATCTGAAGAAATTGAAAAGAAATCTGAAGAAATTGAAAAGAAATCTGAAGAAATTGAAAAAGCACTTGAAAAGAAACAACAGCAGGTTATCAATATGGTAAAAGTCTTAAAAAATGAAGGTTTTTCAACAGAAAAAATCTCCTCCCTCACAGGACTTTCTGCCACAGACATAGAAGCCATTTAACAACAAAAAATGACAAATAAAAAGCGTATAGCGATTTTGGGCAGTACAGGCTCAATAGGTACACAAGCACTCGAAGTAATCTCTGCACAGCAAGACAGGTTTGAAGTAGCCCTCCTTGTGGCAGGACAAAACGTGGACTTGCTTATCACTCAATGCCTTGCCTATCAGCCCAAAACAGCCATCATTGGTAATCCTGACCACTATGCCAAACTAAAAGAAGCACTTGCGCACTTGCCTACCCAAGTGCAGGCAGGCGAGGCGGCAATAACAGAGGCAGTGCAAGCAAGCGAAATAGACATGGTACTGACGGCTTTGGTGGGTTATGCGGGGCTTTTGCCCACCATACGCGCTATAGAGGCAGGCAAGACTATCGCACTTGCAAATAAAGAAACGCTCGTAGTGGCTGGAGAGTTAATCATGCCTTTGGCAAAAAAACATGGCGTGGCTATTTTGCCTGTAGATTCTGAACATTCGGCTATTTTCCAATGTTTGGTAGGCGAGGCGCACAATCCTATAGAAAAACTAATCCTTACGGCTTCGGGAGGTCCTTTTAGAGGGAAAACTCAAGCTGACCTTGCGCACATTACCAAAGCCCAAGCCCTCAAACACCCCAACTGGAGCATGGGAGCGAAAATCACGATTGATTCGGCTTCACTCATGAATAAAGGTTTAGAAGTCATAGAAGCAAAGTGGCTTTTTGAAGTGGAGGCTTCGCAAATAGAGGTCGTGGTACACCCACAATCTATCATTCACTCTGCTGTACAGTTTCAAGATGGCTCTATCAAAGCCCAAATGGGCGTACCTGATATGAAATTGCCTATCCAATACGCGATGGGCTACCCCGAACGACTCAAAAATGACTTCACGCGCTTTGATTTTTGGAAATATCCACAACTCACTTTTGAAAAACCAGATCTCGAAACTTTCCGCAATCTCGCCCTTGCCTACGAAGCCTTAGCCAAAGGTGGAAATGCCCCCTGCGTGCTAAATGCTGCAAATGAAGTAGCTGTAGCGCGTTTTTTGAAAGATGACATTTCTTTTTTGGGAATGTCTGACCTCGTGGCGCGGTGTTTGGCAAAAGTTCCTTTTGTAGCCTCACCTGTCTATCAAGACTATGTGGAGAGTGATGAGCAGGCAAGGCGCATAGCAACCCACAATAACTTTTGAAGAACCTAAAAATAGGGTGTGCTACATTTTTCTCTGCACAATATTTTTTTAAGACCCAAAAAATAAAAACTTCAAACAATGATATGTTTGAAGTTTTTGAAGTGGTGATAGACGGGATCGAACCGCCGACACAAGGATTTTCAGTCCTTTGCTCTACCGACTGAGCTACATCACCGAGTAGCTAATTAGTTAAAAAATTTGGTGGTGATAGACGGGATCGAACCGCCGACACAAGGATTTTCAGTCCTTTGCTCTACCAACTGAGCTACATCACCAAATCGGAGTGCAAATATAGCGATTATTTTAGATAAACAAATATTTTATCTTTTTTTTTATGTTTTTTTTCAAAAAATCATAAATTTAATTCTATCCACTAAATTACATATCTTTGCAAAAATATTACCTTCAAATACATCATGAAAACCATCGAGACCTGTCTTACCCCCGAAATGCTCAAATATCATGACCTTTCCAATAAAACTGTAGTGGTTATAGATATTTTTCGGGCTACTTCTTGCATTGTTACAGCACTTGCGCATGGCGTGGTGAGTATCATACCTGTAGCTACTGTAGAGGAGGCTAAAGTATTACAATCTGAAGGATACCTTACCGCCGCAGAAAGGCATGGGAGTAAAGTAGAAGGCTTTGATTTGGATAATTCCCCATTTAGTTACCTGAATCCTGCACTCAAAGATAAAACCATAGGACTTACTACCTCCAATGGTACACAAGCTATCCATGCCGCGCAAGAAGCAGGCGCATATCAAGTATTGATTGGCTCTTTTTTGAATATCTCTGCCTTAGAAAATTATTTGACACAAAAGGCTGAAGGAATATGCCTACTCTGTGCAGGTTGGAAGGGAAAAGTAAATTTGGAAGATAGTTTCTTTGCAGGAGCCATGCTTGAGAGGTTTTTGGGTAATTTTACGTCTATCAATGACGATTGCGCCCTTGCCTACGCTACCTATCTGGCAGGTAAGGACAACCCGCTCCGTTTTTTGGAAAGTTCGGCACACTATCATAGGCTCGAAACATTGGGCAATCACGCTGATATTACCTTTTGCCTACAACAAGGCATATACCATAATGTTCCCATTTTACAAGGAAACACTTTGGTAAATGTTTGATTTTTTTGAAAAAAGCGTTATTTTTGCAACCTGAATCTTTGAATGTTAGCAAACTATCTTATATATACCATGTCTATTACACCTCTTTCTATCAAAAGCACCAAAACTACACCCGAAGTATATTTTGGGGAAGGTTCTATAACTATGCGTGGAGAATCTTTCCCTGAAGATGCCCCCGAATTTTACAAAAAACTGATTGCTTGGCTTCAAGCCTACAAAGATTCAAACTACGCTAAGGACTCTACCAAAAGCACCAAATTTGTAAGTCAAATAAACTTCTTCAATACAGCTTCAAGAGGATTCCTGCTTGAGATGGTAAGCCTTTTGAATTATATCCATGTGCAAGGTCATAAAATTGATATGACATGGTACTATGATGCAGATGAGGGTATTGATGAAGACGACATCAATTTTTTGGACTTGATTGATGACTTCAAAGTGCCTGTGGAGTATAAGCCTTACAGTAGCTAAGGAATATGGACGATTTAAGATGTACAATTTAGGTTTCTAAGTATTTCATAATTAAATTATTATGGAAAATTAAATTCTCATCTTAATTATTTACAATCATTCAAAAGTACCTCATGATTATCGCAAATCCTATCTTTGATACTGTTTTTAAGTTTTTGATGGAAGATTTGGAAGTAGCCAAAAGGCTGATTTCTACCATCATAGATGAGCAAATACTTGACCTTGAGGTGATGCCTCAAGAATTTACGAGTTTTTACCAAAAGTTTGGCATCAGTATTTTGCGCCTCGACTTCAAAGCTGTCATACAAACCGAAACAGGCGAGGTCAAAAAAGTATTGATAGAACTTCAAAAGAGCAAAAATGCCTTAGATGTACGCCGTTTCAGGCGTTATTTGGGCGAAAATTACCTAAAAACAGATACAGTGGCAGGCAAGCGAGAGAGTCTGCCCATCATTACGATTTACTTTTTAGGCTTTGAGTTGGCGGTAAAAGTCCCTATTTTGCACATCAATCGAATTTACACAGACCGCGTTACGGGTAGGCAAGTGCAGGGAAAAGACGAATTTATAGAAAAGCTCACACACGATAGTTTTGTGATACAGATACCGCACTTGCCTACTCTCACACAAACAAAGGTAGAAAAAATACTGTCTGTTTTTAACCAAAAGTGGGTAATAGACCAAGACAATCGGCTCATGATGTCAATCAATGATGTTTTGATAGACGACAAAGATGTGGAACTTATCATCAAACGCCTTGAGCAAGCCGCTCAAGACCGTCAAACACGCGAACAGGCAGAAATGGAAGCAGACATGGAAGATGGACTTGACCAAAAGTTTCTTGAAAAAGATACCAAAATTGAAAATTTAGAGAATAAGTTAGTCAAAGCCCAACAACTTGCCGAAGCCCAAGCAGAAGAAGTACGCAAAGCCCAACAACTTGCCGAAGCCCAAGCAGAAGAAGTACGCAAAGCCCAACAACTTGCCGAAGCCCAAGCCCAAGAAGTACGCAAAGCCCAACAACTTGCAGAAGCCCAAGCCCAAGAGATTGAAAAATTACGTCAGCAATTAGCCAAAATGAATAAATAAATGTTTTATGATTATCGCAAATCCTATCTTTGATACTGTTTTTAAGTTTTTGATGGAAGATTTGGAAGTAGCCAAAAGGCTGATTTCTACCATCATAGATGAGCAAATACTTGACCTTGAGGTGAGGCCTCAAGAATTTACGAGTTTTTACCAAAAGTTTGGCATCAGTATTTTGCGCCTCGACTTCAAAGCTGTCATACAAACCGAAACAGGCGAGGTCAAAAAAGTATTGATAGAACTTCAAAAGAGCAA
>JAAFJK010000704.1 GCA_013298105.1 Cytophagales bacterium | reverse complement strand
CGATTCGCCTTTCGCGCTCACAGCTACCTCAAGCGCAAGTTTGGCAGTGAGTTATAGTATCAGCACGACACCCGCTACAGGCGTGGCTACCCTTTCAGGCAATACCATTACGATAGTAGGTTTAGGTTCTGTAAGCGTTACAGCCTCTCAAGCAGGCAATGCAAACTACAATCCAGCTACAGACGTGGTGCGTACTTTCCAAGTAGTCTATCCTACCAGCACCCAGCCAAACATCACTGTAGGCGAGGTCGTAGTTTATCCAAACCCCAGCAAATCAGGTATTTACGAAGTGCGTGGATTGCAAAGTGTAGATAAAACACAGGTAAGTTACACTGTAGTAGATGGGGCAGGCAAGGAAGTTGCGCGTGGTATGTGGGTAGGCAAGGACGTGGAAACATTGAACTTGAGCCAATCTGCGAATGGTGCTTACACGCTTACTTTGCAGGGAAGTAAGGCAAGTGTAGTTAAAAAAATAGTGAAGGAATAGAAAAAGTAGGGGCAATCCCTTGTGGTTGCCCTTTTTTCAGCTATGACTTGCCTGCCCATTTTTATTTTTGATTTATTTTTTGTATTTTTGCCTTCATAAATAAAACGCCTCAAAAAATGCAAGTAGCCCTAAAACAACCCCTTAGCAACGTCCAGCTTGAGTTATTGAAAATGTTTTCGCACCAACTATCTGAAGCAGACCTTGTAGCCTTGCGTACCACACTCGCACAGTTTTTTGCGCAACGCCTCATAGCACAAGCAGATGCTGTATGGGACGAAAATCAGTGGACAGATACAGAGGTAGATGCCCTTCTCAAAACTAAAATGCGTAAAAAACAATAGCCCATGAAAGGTATCGTATTGGACACAAACGTTTTGTTAGTTTCTATCTCTACGAGGTCGCGTTTACATTGGATTTTCAAAAACTTATTGGAGGGCAAATATAAACTATGTGTTACGACAGATATTTTGGCAGAATATGCAGAAATTGTAGAACAACACATGGGCTATATTGCCAGTCAAAACGCTTTAGGTGTTCTGGAAAATTTGCCTCACGTGCAACTTGTTACGAGTTACTATAAATTTGGACTTTTGCAAGATGAAGATGATAACAAATTTGTAGATTGTGCCATAGCTTCCAATGCAGAAGCCATCGTAACCCACGACAAACATTTCAATCCACTCAAAACATTAGAATTTCCTAAAGTTTCTGTTATCGATACTGTATCTTTTCAAGATTTCCTTGCATACAGTTCGTAATGAGTTCAATCAAAAATCATAAAATTGAAAAAGACATGAAAAAATCCCTCTTTTATACCATCGCATTTTTCGCACTTCTTTCTTGCCTGACTGCCTGTGGAGGCGGTGGCGGAAACAACAACAATACCACAGTTCCTCCTGCCCTTGTCCTCAAAGGCACTTGGAAAGCTACCAATGTGCAAATCAATGGCACAGGGCAAAACCTCGCCACTGCGGGGCAACCTTATGCCAACTTTCAAATCGTGATTGATGGCACTACAGACGAGAACGGGACGTACACCGTTTCAGGAATGCCTCTGCCCTTTCCTGCCACTTTTGCGGGAAATTGGGCAAAGTCAGGCAACACGCTCACTTTCTCAAGCGGTGCGCCCAATGGCATTACCGCGCTCACGAACTTCAATGTAAGTGGTAGCAATGCCACATTTGTCTGTGTACAAACACACCCGAAAGTAAACGTAACACTTCACTTTACAATGGCAAAACAGTAATAGACTTCTTGCGAAAGTGCTATTTTTGATACCTCAACCCTGCCCTTCTCCAAATGGAGAAGGGTTAAAAATACTTTCGCAAGAAGTCTAATCTAAAACAAGCCCCCCTGCAAAAAAGGCTGTAGCACGCTTTTGTCAAGCATTGGCAGGCAAGGCAAACCCACAAGGTTTTGAAAACCTTGTGGGTTTATTTTTGGTACAGGTAGGCAAGGCATATCTTTTGCCCCGTTTCGCTTTTTTGGTTTTCTGACAATTTTTGTGGAGGGAAAAAACAGCAGACTTTGTCATTGTTCGCTTTGCTCACAATGACAAACTCGGTACTTCCACAAAAATTGTCAAACAACCTGTTTTTTAGGTTTGAGCTGATAAATGTTCCTTGATAAATGTTCCTTGATAAATGTTCTTTGATAAATGTTCTTTGATAAATGTTCCTTGATAAATGTTCCTTGATAAATGTTCTTTGATAAATGTTCCTTGATAAATGTTCTTTGATAAATGTTCCTTGATAAATGTTCCTTGATAAATGTTCCTTGATAAATGTTCTTTGATAAATGTTCCTTGATAAATGTTCCTTGATAAATGTTCCTTGATAAATGTTCCTTGAT
>JAAFJK010000638.1 GCA_013298105.1 Cytophagales bacterium | reverse complement strand
AGGAGGAGGTCCAGCAGGTGTTTGGCAAAATGGTACATTTTTCTTTACCCTTGCCTACAATAACCCGATTGCTGGTCCCGCGGCTGTAAATAATAATTTGCAAATGTGGTTGAAAGCTGATGCAGGTACAAGCACTACCACCAATGGTGCGGCTGTATCAAGTTGGGGCGGACAAGGTGGCACATCTATAAATGCAACCCAAGCAATCAACAGTTCAAGACCTGTTTATGCAGAAAATTATCTTAACTTTAACCCCGCTTTGGTATTCAATGGGGCAGATAGTTATTTTAACCTTTCTACAGACTTAGGAATGCCTTTAGGTAGTGAGAACTTCACGATTTTTGCAGTAGTGAATGGCGTAGGCAATAACAAACCACTTACCATTTTGGGTCCTGATAATGGCACAGGTATAGGAGGTTTGCAATACAGGATAGATGCCGCGAATGCCTCGCCTGCTTCCCGTTTCAGGATTTTGACAGACCAAAATGCCGCAGGTGTTAATATTACAGGTACTACCACAGGCAATACCTTCCCTGCCCCTGCACGCTTGGCTACCGTAATCCGCTTGGGTTCGCTTTTTGCACACTACTTGTATGGAAAAGTAGATGGCACAGGGACTACTTCCAATGCCTTTACGCCCAACACCTCTTTCTTTGTGGGTGCTTCGGGACAAACTGTTCCTGACGAGATTTTCAATGGCAATATCCACGAATTGATTGTTTATAATACTTCTATCACAGGCATAACACGCGATAAAGTTCACAGTCATTTGGCTATCAAATACGGCATGACGCTTGACCAAACGACAGCTACCAATTATATTCTTTCTGATGGTTTGAAAAAAGCATGGTCTGCTACAGGTGGTGGTATTTACAACAAAAACATTACCGTTATTGCACGCGATGACGCAGGCAAGCTCAATCAAAAGCAATCTCGAAGCATCAACGCTGATGGCATTGTTACTTTGACTACAGGCACAGCCCCTGCAACTTCTAATGTTGCCAATACCAATGAATTTGGTGCAGATGGCGATAGAATAGCCATAGGCGACAATGGTGCATCGGCAAGTTTTGCAAGTGCTACAATTCTTACAGGTTTTGCAGGCGTAGATAGACTTTCTGCCAAACAATGGAAAGCTCAAAAAATGACTACTGTAGGTCGTAGCTTCGCTATGGAGTTCGATTTGACAGGCTTGGGTTATACAGCTACAGATGCCAATAATTACAAAGTAATTGTTTCTTTTGATGGTGTGTATGATGGTACAAATGATTTCTTAATCAATACTACACTTTCAGGCAATACGGTTACATGGACGAACCCCGCAGACGTAAACCCTGCTAATGACGAACCTGTAACATTTTTCTTTGCCCTTGCCTACAAAAACCCCTTCGACCTTGCTACCGTAAATTGGGACGCAGACGCGACCAATGACGGCAGAGGAAAAGGTACTTTGGGCGGTGGAACTTTCCCTGTTGCCCCTGTAGAATTTGTTTCTCAAAGTTTGGGTTCGAATGGTGGTACAGTATTCACTACCAATTGGACTACCAATGCTTGTACCAATGGTGTAATAGGTGTTGATGGCGTAAATGTAGTGAAGGAAGCTATCGCTATCGATTGGAGTAATGGTGCGCAAAATTACAACAACGTAAATTTTGGGGGTTATATCCTTACAGACCCGTTCTTGTTCTTTAACTTTACCAATCCGCAACCGTTCCAAATAACCTTCCCTGTAGGTACAGTTATCACGCTTTTAGACCAAAACCCTTCGGGAGTAGTCATTACAAGCAATGTAATTAGTGTTCCTGCCGCTACTGATTTTGCGAATACAGGTTTTGCTATCAAATTGACAGGCGTATTTGAACGCATCAATTTTGTTACCAATTCCAACAACAGTGATGCTGTAACAAACAGCATAGGCTTTACTGTAGGCGTAGAAACAAACAAAATAACTGCTCCTGCTGTAGGTACAGAATTCCCTGGTGGCGTGGGTGCAGACCTTGCGCTTTGGGTGAAAGCTAACAAAGACGTAACAGGCACTACTGCCGTTACAGCGTGGAAAGACCAATCAAGTGGCGCGAACTTAACCGCTTCAGGTGCAACCTCGCCTGCCCTTGCTACCAACTCTATCAATTTCAATCCTACTGTTAATTTCAATGGTACGAGCCATTACATGGATTTGGCAAGTGGCATCTTGGGTACAGATTTGCACGAAGATTTGAATGTGTATGTAGTCAATACTGCTACAGGTTTTCAAAGTAGTTTCTTGTATCGTGAGTCAGTTGCGCCCAATACTTTCAATGGACATCGTATCAGTATGCACTTGCCTTGGGGCAATGGCATTGTATATGCAGATGCAGGCAGTTCTGTAGGCGACAACCGCTTGGCAACACCTACACCCGTAACAGTGAATACGCCTTATTTGTGGTCTGCTTTGTATGGTGTGCAAACTTCTCCTTTGTTTGCGGGTACTAAACAAGACATTGTACGCAATGGTAAAGTAGCCGCTTCTGATGCTACCGCCAAATCTTTCACAGGGGTAGGCAAGCCGTTCCGTTTGGGCACAGGCAACGAGTTTGGAGATGTGAGCTATTACCACAAAGGCAATGTAGCCGAAATAGTGATGTACACAGGACAACTTTCTCCGTCTGAACACAACCGCATCGAGTCCTATTTGGCTCTCAAATACGGCATTACGCTTGACCAAACCGCTCCCCGCGATTATGTATT
>JAAFJK010000467.1 GCA_013298105.1 Cytophagales bacterium | reverse complement strand
AACAAAAGTAAAAAACTTGCCTGCGTAGGCAAGTTTTTTTATTGTAGGCTGATATATCTATGCTCTACCAAATAACCATTAAATTTTTGGATAAAGAAAATTTTGATATTGATAGGTTTGCTTTTGCCTTGTTCTACCAAAAGCAAAAGGTTTTTCTTTTTCAGCCTTTGAAAAACGACCTCTTTAGAAGGTTGTTTTTTGAATAAGCCTGTACGCAATTCTACTTTTCCCTTGCTATATTTCAAAAAAACAATTTCAAAATACTTGTCAGGCAAAAACGCGCTTTTATCTACCAAATTTAGCACGAATTGAATGTTAATTTTAACATTTTTATCATTCATAATCAATTATTTATCAAATATGTAGGCTCAAATAGCCTAAAAAAAAATAACATGGTCTTTAGGAACAGCCCCCGAAGGTGCTTCCCGCCCAAAACTTTGCCTGCGCTGGGGTAGGGGTGTTATATGAATCCGACATCGCCTGCCGACTCCGAGCCTGCAAGTAGGCGTGTGCATAGTAGGTAGTATAGGTAGTCGAAGCAGTCAGAAAAGTGAGTAGCTCTCTCCTGTGGTATGTCTGCCTGCTCACTGCCTTTGTCCTTCTCAAAGTTTGGTTTGATAGGACTGTTAGTGATAGACAATACAAGATTGAAACACTTGACAGCGTTGATGCGCACACGAGGCATTTGGTTGTTGCCCTCAAGCAACCCATAATTCAACACCTGATATTTGTTTTGATGCTCTATGATACCGTACATAGCTTTCAAATCAGATGCCCAACCATTCACGGACAACAACTCTTGTATGCGGTTGTAGTAACTCTGTGAGGTAGCAGATTTCTTGTCTATGTTATAGCCGTTTCTATCTCCGTATATCTGCACTATCTTTTGGTTGTGTGCGGTATAGGTTTGACACAGCTTATCAATCAATGCATCGATAGTGGAGTGCTTGACAAAACATTCGTCTATTATTCTTAGCTCATTGTTTTGCTTGAGTTGTGCAATGATACAGCTCATAAAGTTTGCATTGAAGTCAAACGATATTAGCAACATATCATTTGGGTTGTAGTCTGTATAGCCCTTTACAAACATACCCTTATCGCCTTCATCATAAGCATACACAAACTCATCAACGTGCTTTTTCTTCTGAAAATTAGGATAAAAGCAGTTCTCAACCATAACCAATCGCTTATTCAATATCTCCACATCAAAGCGGAGTTTTGTCATCGTTTCTGCCGCGTTGATGTAGTATTGCTTACCCAATACTTTATAGTTATTAAGGGTAGAACTCAAGAAAAAATACCTACTTGGGTCTTTCTCCATCAGTGCCTCCGTTTCGTATATCCATTGCCCTTCGGCAAGGTACGGCGCACTTGTAAAATCACAAATACTGTGATGTAGCCAATGTTTATGAACCTCCTTGAATATATTGCCCCTAACGGTAGGAATCAGCGTTTTATCTAATTCCTCTTTGTTGATAAAAGCAGATTCATCAATATCAAGGGCATCAAAGTTATGCCCTCTAAAAATTTCAGTACGCTCAAAACTAAGCATTATAATCGTATAACCGTTTAGAAACGTTATACAATGCTTATAATCTCGTGGAGGCGCATAAGGTTGCACCCACGCTTGAGGAGGCTTTTTGCCTATAACGTAATGCCCTATTTTTGTTTCGGGGTCATATTCTATCAATCCGCAATCTCTCCACGCGCTAATCATTTCAGGCAGGCAGTTATTTAATAACTGCCCGTAGGTGAGGGAGGCAAGCCCACTTTTGCACTTAGGCAAAAAATTAAACTTCTGCCTGTTGTGTAGCCCAAGCACGCGAGTTTTTCCCTCCCCACGTCCACCATTCAAAGTTTTTCGAGGCACTTGCGCCATCAAAAAACTTAATTGCGCAGGGTTTGCATAAATCACGCCATTTGGTTGAAAATTATTCATTTGTGCCATATTGATATATTCCCTCTATTTCTTTCAAAATCAGGGCTTTTTGTTCGTCATCTTCCATTAGTGCGCGTTCATCATTTATCATCAAAATAGGTACAGGTATCAAATATCTTTCTGCATCAATTACAATCCTATCTGGGCTATAAAGGTCGTAGAGCTTTGCCGCTCTATCCAGGGCACTGATAGCAGAAGCAAAATCTTGTGCCTCCTCCGCTTTCCGCGCTATGCGCAAAAAACTCTCATGTAGCACGTGCCTACGCCCATCTACACTCACTTTTGCTACATCACCAAACACCAAATAACTGTCGTGTATAATCCTATAGGCGTGTTGTATGCTATAGGGCTTCCCTCCGTTTATTTTAGTAACTTCCGTACTTTTTTCAGACGTGAGAAACTTCATTACATTATCTAAAGTCATATTTGAGCATAAAAGCCCATTTACCTTTAGCATAATTTCAAAGCGACTTTGCTGTTTTTCAGAAAGTTCGCCTCCGTTTATCAAATAACCAATAAACACATCTATTCTATCATCACCACTTGTTTCGAGCTTTGTAATTTCTTTTTTCCTACCCATAAAACACAAAATAATCTCTATTTTATCGCTAAAATAGAGATTATGAACACCTTACCAAAGGACTGTTAAAAATACATTTTTGTTTGCTTTTGGATACCCGCAGGCAAGGCAGACATCAAATCCACACAATCACAATTTCGCAAATCAACCATTTTTTACATTTAAAAAACAAAAAGTCCTATCTAATACAGGCTTCAGCTTCTTTCTCACCCCAAGCCCGAACATAACCACTTCAAAGCCCAAACCCTCAAGCACCCCAGCAAAATGCCTAATCGTAAAACCCGAAGTAATCACATCATCAATAAGTAATATTTTATTGCCTACAATCTTACTTGTATTAATCAAATAAGAATCCGCATAATTTGCAGGCAAGGCTTCTTTATGCGTGTACTTCCTTTCCGTAACCTCCTTTACGCGCCTAATCTTTTCCCCAAACAACAACTGCAAATTATTGCAGTGGGGCAAATGCGGAGGCACAGCCAAAATATCCTCACAACCCAAACCAAACGCACACAACCGAACCCGCTCCTCGAAAAAACTTGCCTTCGTGTTGTGCTTCTTAAACTCATACACCAACCGCGTTTCATTGGCAAAATCCGTACTACCCGCAAAATTTTGCGCAATTAAACTATCATACCCATACAAACCAAAAAATTCGCCTGCCCGCAAAATCTCAAACTTTTCATAATGCCTTGCCTGCTCCTCCGTAGGCAAGGCACAAACTAACACCCCACACGAAAAAAAACGCGAAACAACTTGCTTCGCGTCATTCAACCACTCAACACCAACCCTATTTGCCCAAACCTCTTCCACATTTACTACCACCATAGGTAAGGCGCGGTTTAGGTCGCTTTTCAAATACACAATATCGCCAACATTCAGCATCTTTACGCATCTTTAGGCATCTTATCGCCATCTTTTTTAGAGAAATAAAACAAACTCATATCGCCTACCCTTAAAAGTAATGCGCCTATCATAATCCCAACAATAGGATTTTTTTCGCTATTCAGCGAGTTAGGATTTATAATAAGCGATATGACAACCGCCCAAAAACACCCCAAAATCGTAACACCTGTTAGAAACTTTAAAAAGTCCCCACTTTCTACATATTGCAAAAACTTACTCATTCTTAGCCTCCTTTTTTTTAGGTAATATAAAATTTTTAAACCTTCTTGCCTGTATAGTCAGCCATTTGCGAAGCAAAACTTCATACAAAACGCCTATCACAAGTAAGGCGAGGGGAGTAACCAAAATATTTAACCACCACCCACTACTAAAAGGAGATAACATAATCGAATTTACAAAATTTCTAAACCAAAACGTCCCATCATCGTATGGAAACTCAAATTTTCTAAAGTGTCGCATATCATTCAAAAAAAATCCACCAAAAATCCTGACAAATCTGATACACACCCGCCGCCAATACAAGGAGTAGGATAAGCGCAAAAAACCAATCTTTAAGCGCATCATTCAAGTCATTTTCCTCAAGCCACTCTCGAAATTTATTTAGCATAATCCACCAAAGTTTTAGCCATTTCAATCAACTTTGGTTGAGGGCTTACATCACTTTTCCACTCAATAAAACTATTGTGTGTGTAGATACCCGACTCCCCATTGATAGCCCTGTTATTCAAATGCCACATTTCAAACTCGCGGTAGGCAAGCGGAATATCAAAACGCATAGCATTTAGCAATGTCCAATACTTCAAAGCCTTAATTTCAGTCTCTGTATATTTTTCAAAAAACTTGATGCCTTTATAATTCAGCTCAATAGCCTTATCCAAAGGCAAGACATTTCCTGACCAAGTCTTTAGCCCTTGTGCCGTTTCAGTCAAAGCCCCCCAATTACAAATTTCCACAGCCACACTTTCCTGATTGCGCTGTAAATTCTGCAAATTACTCATACCAATATGATGCGCCCAAAACTGCTCATCGTACCCGCGTGTAACAGTGCCATCATCAGAGATGCCTACAGCCGTAGCCACATGATACACCTTGTCGTTTATCCACCAATCGTACATACCCCGCGCATTATCCCAGCCTGCGCTATGATGCCAAACAATTTGCTTTTTTTGAAAAGCCTCTTGATAAAAAT
>JAAFJK010000641.1 GCA_013298105.1 Cytophagales bacterium | reverse complement strand
CAAACAGACGACATGAACGCTATGGTCTATATTTTGGAGCGTGTGAAAGAGCATATCCACAAAGAATTAAATTTGCCTTATACTTTTCCGTTCGCAAGTTAATAATCTTCATCTCTCTAATCTTACGCTTCAGGCAGTTTTTTGTACGCTTCATCTATAGGTGTGATAGGTATGTCGGGTAGGCAAGGTATTTTTGCATCATAAAACGCCCCTAACCCCAAAGGGGAACTTGCATAATTACAATTTGCCTCCCCTTTGGGGCTGGGGGCTTACCAAAATATGAAAAAGCTACTTACTTTCCTACTCCTTGCCTGCCTTGCCTACCCCACCGCGCAGGCACAAAACCTAACCCAAACCGTAAAAGGCACTATTTTAGACAAAGTTACAGAACAGCCACTCGTGGGCGCGACTGTACTACTTGCCGAATCTAATCCACCCATAGGCTCGACAGCAGATGAAAACGGCAATTTCTCTATTCCCAACGTACCTATAGGAAGGCATAAGTTTATTGTCCAATTCATTGGGTATGAATCCGCTACCATTCCTGAAGTACTCGTAACGACAGGCAAAGAAGTCGTTTTAAACATTACCCTTGCGGAAAGTCTTGAGCAACTGAACGAAATCGTCCTCACAGGCGACAAAGGCGCACCCAACAACGACATGGCTGAAGTAAGTACGCGCTCTTTCAGTATGGAAGAAGCCACACGCTACTCTGGAGGCAGAAATGACGTGGGGCGTTTGGTAAGCAATTTTGCAGGCGTGGGTACATCAAGCGACAGCCGAAACGATATTGTGGTACGTGGAAACTCGCCTACTGCCGTACTTTGGCGTATGGAAGGCATACCTATCCCAAGCCCCAATCACTACTCTACGCTTGGTACTACAGGCGGACCTGTAAGTGCTTTGAACCCCAATCTTTTGCGCAATTCCGACTTTATGACAGGCGCGTTTGCTTCAGAATACGGCAATGCTACAGGCGCGGTTTTCGATTTAGCTTTGCGCAATGGCAACAAAGATAAATTTGAAGCTACCTTTCAACTAAACGCTTTTAGCGGTTTGGAGGCTATGATTGAAGCCCCTATCAGCAAAAAAAATGGCTCGTCTTTTGTGGCAAGTTATCGTTATTCTTTTGCCGCTATTGGGCAATCTTTGGGGCTAAATGTAGGCACATCTGCCGTTCCAAAATACCAAGATTTTACGTTTAATGCGAATTTGGGCAACACCAAAGCAGGCAAGTTCTCCATATTTGGCATTTTTGCAGGCAGTAATATTGACTTCATAGGCGCGGAAATAGACACTACAGACCTTTTTGCCAATAAAAACGAAGACGCTTATACAGGTTCTCGTATGGCTGTTGTGGGTGTGAAACACACCCTAAACTTTGGTACAAACTCCTACCTGCGTACTGTCCTTTCCTACTCCCGCGAGAAGGGATTTTATCAAGCCCATCGCTACCCAAATGATAAGAATATATTTGAGGAACGACAATTTTTTGTTGATGTCAATAACCTGACTATTGGCTTGCGTGGCAATACTACCTTTACCACCAAACTCAGCGCAAAGGCAAATATGCGCATAGGCTTTTTGATTGAAAACAACAGTCTGAATACGCTTGTAAATAATCGCACTTATACGCCTGATTGGGTAACAGTCCGCCAATTTGACAACACTACAAACTTGATACAGCCTTACGCACAGTTGCAGTATCGTCTTAATGAAAATCTTACCTTCAATGGTGGCGTGCATGGACAATTTTTTACCTTCAATGGCAGTTCTGCGCTTGAGCCACGCGCTTCTCTCAGTTATACCAAAAACGTGCATACGCTTAGTTTGGGCTACGGTTTGCATAGCCAAACTCAACCTATGCCTGTCTATCTTTACCAAGCCAAAAGAGCAGACGGCACGATTGACCAAACCAACCGCGATTTGGGCTTCACAAGGGCGCATCACCTTGTATTGGGCTATCAATGGAAATTTGCAAGTGATTGGCGCGTGAAGTTTGAAACCTATTACCAAAGTATTTTCAATGCACCTGTAGATAATTTTGCAAGTGGCTACAGCGTACTGAATGAAGGGGCAGATTTTATTTTCAATGAACGCGCTGGACTTGTAAACAAAGGCAAAGGCTCAAACACAGGGATAGAAATGACTATAGAAAAACTATTCAGCAAAGGATATTATCTACTCGCTACTGTATCTATTTTTGACTCCAAATACAAAGGCAGTGATGGCATAGCCCGCAATACCACTTTCAATACCCGCAACATTTTCAATGTATTGGGAGGCAAGGAATTCAAAATCGGCAAAAGCAAACAAAACGCGCTCACTTTTGATACCCGCGTTACGTATTCGGGAGGCAAGTATTTCACGCCTATCAATTTGCAGGCAAGCAAACAAGCAGGCAGGCAAGTGTTGGACGAAACCAATTTTATGGCGAGTCGCAATCCAGCGTATTTCCGTTTTGATATGAAGTTTGGCTTCCGCCTAAATAGCACGAAGCGCAAAATCTCACAAACCTTTTTCTTGGATTTCCAAAACGTTACAAACCGCCAAAACGTATTCCAAACCCGTTACAACGAGCAAAGACAGACCATTGGGCAAACCTACCAAATAGGATTTTTCCCTGATGTGTTGTATAGAGTGCAGTTTTAGGATTGTATAGTTGTTGTATGGTTGTTGTATGGTTGTATGGTTTGGGGTGTTGTATGGTTATATGGTT
>JAAFJK010000035.1 GCA_013298105.1 Cytophagales bacterium | reverse complement strand
TTGCTTCAAGGTTTGTTTGATGTAGTCAATAGACGACCGAATTGCCCCTATGGGCGTATTGACTTCGTGGGCTATATTGGCAACTAATTGTCCAAGAGCCGCCATTTTTTCGGATTGAATGAGTTGATTTTGGGTATTTTCAAGGTTTTGTTTTTGCTCTTGAAGTCGCTCTTGTGTGGCTTGAAGCTCCTCAAGGTTTTGTTTAAGTTCTTCTTCAGAGGCAGTGAGTTCTTCATTTTTGAGGCTGATAGCTTCTTGCATTTCTCGGCGCATCTCGGCTATACGGGCTGTTTCGGCAAGTTGTGTTTCAGTGTTGCGCAAATTTTCGTAGGCTTCAGAAAGCTCCGTTTTTTGTTTTTGGAGTGTAGCCAACGAATCCGTAAGCTCTTGTGAACTGAGTTCCATAGAGCGTTCTATCAAATCACGTTCCTCGTCATACTGTATGTATGCCTCGTTGATGATTTCAAGAAATTGAGCGATTTTGGGATTATTCAATTCTTCTTCGCTCAAATTTTTTTTAATCTGCCTTGCAAGCAGTTTATGCCTTACCTCCAAAAGAAGCATATAAGATTGATAAATAATGTTTTGCGATGTTTTGTGGTTCTTTCAATCTTAAGGAACGAGTAAAAAATAACTTGAGAATATTTAGCCACGCTGTAAGCGTCTGTTATCGAGCTTTTACGCGGTTAGGCAATACCAACAGACGCTTACAGCGTGGCTTCGCGTGAGTGAAATTATCATGTTATTTTATTTTCATTCCTAAGTTTTTGAGAACCGTATTTGTTTTAAGTATTTTGCTGAAGTGCTTGTTTTTAATTTTCAGCAAGTAACGTGATAGTCATAGTTTGGTTGTGCAAGTAGCAAGGCGTATCTTTGCCTTTGGGTGCGAGTTCGCCATACGAATAAAAGCCCAAAATACTTGCCTGCTCGCCCAAAAGTTCTTTTACGGCTTCTATTTCTTCTTCTACACGCTGTTTTAGCACCAATTTTCTGCCTACACAGCTTACCAAAATAGCCAAAGCAGGCGCGTGATTGCCCAAAATATCCAAACTGTTTTGGGTAGCATTTGCCGCCCCATCTACCAGTTTGTTGTGGTTAGACTTCATCAAGCGCACTTTACAACCCTGCGGAATATCCCCCGCAAACGTCATAGATTGTGTGGCTTCATCTATAGTGAGTATAGTACGCACAAGTGTTTGCCCATCTCCATCAATGATACAAAGAGGGAAAAGTAAGGCAGAAGCAGGCAATTCAGCCGCTTTATCGCCCAAATACAGCTTATATAACTCTAAGGCAGGTTTGCCATCAAGTTCATACAATACATTGTCGATAGACTTTGTAACAGTGCGCTCTGCACCAAAAGGGTCCCAGCCTCCAAAAGAGCCAAATCCTACCGAAAATCCATCACCATAAAATCCAATGCCTACTACTTTGAAAGGCGCAGGAGGTGTATCAAGCCCTACTATAGTTTTTGAAAATGCTACGCCATCGCCTGCCAGCCCACCTGTTATCGTTACCTCACTCCCAAGCACTTCGTGCATACCTTCTACGAGGGCTGTACCATTCACAGTAGAGCCTTCAGAAAGTACCAAAATATGCCTCAAGCTTTCACGTTTGAATTGGGAGGCAAGTTCCTTGCCTACCTCGTGGCTATCTTTTTGGTAGCTATCTATTTGGACTGTTTGTAAGGGTGTTTTATCGAAGGCAATGCTTGTGAGTGAGATACTCTCATCACGCACTTGGGCATCATTTATCTCGCCTGAAGTGGAAGCAAGTACAATACGTGCGGCTGGGTACATGGCGCGTATTTCTTCAAAACGGGCTTCATTTTCAAGTATTTCTCGTTGCCCAAAGCCAATCACAAGGTGGGCATCAGGCATCGCAACGGCTACTTTTGTATCTTGCCAGCCTTCTGTAACTGTCCAATTTTTTTGAATTACTTTCATACAATAATTACTAATTTCTTACAAAGATATGTTTTTTTTGTTTTTTACAAAAAAATAAATAAAATTAAGTGCA
>JAAFJK010000227.1 GCA_013298105.1 Cytophagales bacterium | reverse complement strand
TGTAGTAGCGTTGGTAGGCAAGGAGGTTGTACTCATGTATTGCGAAGTGCCATTGAAAGAGATAGCATTGCCTCGTTTGGTATCTGTTACTTGTTTTACACCCCTTATAGCGAATGTATAAGGGTTTACATTGGCATCAGAGTTTGCAATACTTACAGTAGCATCTTTAGTACCATTACCATCTGTAGGCAAGAAGCGCACTTGAAAAGTAACAGAACCACCTGCATTGATAGTGCTTGAAGAAGGTTGTGCAATGATTGTGAAGGCATTGCTACCTATAATGGCAATATAATTTGGGGCAGTGCCTGTGAGTGTAAGCACGTTTGAGCTTAAATTTTGAATGGTAAAAGTTTTTATAATCGGAGTGCCATCTGAATTGCCAAAAGCTGTACCATTGCTAAGAGAAGGTGTGATACTGTTATTGGCTATGTCGTTTCCATTACCCTTCAGATTGATACCAAAATCAATTACATTTTGCGTAAATGCGCCTGTTAAGCTAAAAGATGCATCACAAGAATTTCCCGCAGGTACGATAGTCCAAGAAAATGTTGCAGACGCAGGAGGATTGGGGAGGCTTGCAGTTGCATTGAAACTTGTAAGGGTTTCATAGCTTCCATTGTTATCAGTATCAATTTGTGATTCCCAACGATTATTCGCATTTACCCAAGCTATTCTTATAGGTCTGCTGCCGAAAGTTGTACCTGTGTAAGTATTTCGCGTCCCTACACTACCATTCAGTACAAAACTATTGCTACTTTGCCAACTGCAGCCCATATTAAGTGTCATTTGCGCCCTCGTAGGCAAGGCAAGTATTAAAAGCCCAAAGGCTATTAAAATAAATTGTTTTTTTACGTAATAGATATTCATATTTTTTTTTGTTTATTTGATGGTGCAAACATACACGCTCAAAGCCTCACTTTCCAACTTTTTGGGGGGGACAAAAGCGGGACAAACAAAAAAAAATATTAAAAAATAACTGTCTTTTGAAATAAAAAAAGCGGGACAAAGACAAGTAAAATGTAGCTTTGCAAGTTATTAAAGCACTTTTACCTGTCGCAAAACGCAAATTTACTTGCTACCCAATTATTGAGTACCAACAACTGTGTTGAAAGTGAGGGAATGGGCGTAATTGAATCCCCTTACCCCATACTACTCAAAAGCCTCTCAAGCGCGTATTCATCTGCTACCAAAACTTCACGCGCTTTGCTACCTTCAAAAGCACCCACAATGCCTGCTTTTTCTAACTGGTCTATCAAACGACCTGCGCGGTTGTAGCCAAGTTTAAGCCTTCTTTGAAGCAAAGAAGTACTGCCTTGCTGATGCAAAACAATGATACGCGCCGCATCTTCAAAAAGTGAGTCGCGCTCGCCATCATCATCGAGGCTACCCGAAAACTCACTGTCTGTAGGCAATTCAGGGAGTTCGTATGCATGACCATAGCCCTGCTGTTCAGCTATAAAGTCGCAAATCTTTTCTACTTCGTGCGTATCTACAAAAGGACATTGTAGGCGAATCATGTCTGAACCCATCGAGAAAAGAAAGTCCCCTTGCCCCACCAACTGCTCCGCGCCACCCGCATCAAGGATAGTCCGCGAGTCAATCTTAGACGTAACTTTGAATGACAGACGGGCAGGAAAGTTCGCCTTGATGATACCTGTTATCACGTTTACAGAAGGTCGCTGGGTAGCCACTATCAAGTGAATCCCTATCGCACGCGCAAGCTGTGCCAAACGCGCAATCGGCTGTTCCACTTCCTTGCCTGCCACCATCATAAGGTCGGCAAGCTCGTCTATCACAAGCACAATATACGGCAAAAATCTATGTCCTTTTTTGGGATTCAAACGCCTGTGCCTGAATTTGGTGTTATATTCTTGGATATTCCTGCAAGACGCATCTTTCAAAAGCGAATAGCGATTGTCCATCTCCATACAAAGCGAAGTAAGGGTAGCCACCACTTTCGAGGTGTCTGTGATGATGGCTTCGTCATCTCCAGGCAGTTTGGCAAGAAAATGTTTTTCTATGCGGTTGAAAAGCGTTAATTCTACCTTTTTTGGGTCTATCAGCACGAATTTGAGTTCTGAAGGGTGTTTTTTGTAAATCAAAGAAGTCAAAAACACATTCAAGCCTACAGATTTACCTTGCCCTGTAGCACCCGCCATGAGTACGTGCGGCATCTTGGCAAGGTCAGCCACCACGATTTCGTTTGTGATAGATTTGCCTAAGATGACAGGCAATATTTTTTCGGTATTTCGGAAAACTTCAGACTCCAAAATGGCACGCATAGCCACCATTTCACGTTTTTTATTCGGCACTTCGATACCTATAGTACCCTTGCCAGGGATAGGCGCGATAATCCTGATGCCCAGCGCGGCAAGGCTCAATGCAATATCGTCCTCAAGATTTTTGATTTTGGAGATACGCACACCCGCTTCAGGTATGATTTCATAAAGCGTTACGGTAGGTCCAATGGTCGCTTTAATTTGCGAAATACCAATCCCGTAATTGCTCAATGTTTCTACGATTCGGTCTTTATTTGCCTCGAGTTCTTCATTTGTAACTTGCCTGCGCCCTGCGGGAGCTTCGTCGAGGAGTTCGGGCATAGGCTTCATGTACCTACTCAAATCAAGCGTAGGGTCATATAAGCCCGATTCATCTATAGAAGTTGGCTTGATAATATCCTCCTCTTTTTCTTCTTCGGGTTCTTCTACGATAGAGAGTTTTTTGACAAGTTTTGGATTTTCTTTGGCATCTTCCTCAAGCTCCTCCAGCATACCTCCTACCGTATCGGGCGTGATACGGGGTAGTTCAGGTATATCGCCAAAACTTTCCTTGCCTATGATAGTTTTGGGGTCAAACTTAGGGTTCAGGTTCGGTTTGAAGGCAGGCAAGGTTTCTTGCTCCTCGCCTTCTTCTACCTCAAAATCAATCTTTTTCTGCACACCTTTGGGCGGGCGCGTTTTACCCAAATCATCTTCGGGATATGCCTCTATCTCAAGCTCTATCTTGGGGTTTCCGCGTGTGAATGCTCTGTCTTTGGGAGGAATCGTCTTGCTAAGTTTGTCCTTGTCTTTTTCTTTTTCTTTGTCAGTTCTTGGAATTCCTTTTGAAAAGGCATCATCAGGCGTATCTGTGTCTATTTCTATCTCAAAATCTATACCTGCACCTCCACGCTCTTTGGGGTTTGCCTTCACTTCGGTAGAGAGTACAGTTTTGCTCAAATCTGTTTTGGTAGCTTTTTCGGGTGTGGGGGCAGTCTTTTCTTTTTCGGTGGCTTTCCATTCGCCTATGCGGGAGGCAAGGTTGCGGAACGGATTGCTAAAACTTTTAAACATTTCTTGTTTGGAAGGCATTTCCGCAGGCATTTGTACAAAATAATACAAAAACACCGCAAACGCAAAAAGCACTATAATTACTGCACCCACGCCAAAAAGCCCGCGCAAAAAATCTGCCATAAAGAATCCAATGCCACCACCCCAAAACCCTATGCCTGTACGGGTTTGGAACATAGCACTTAGTAAAATGGTAGTCCAAAAAATAGCTACTCCGCCCCATTTCAGGGCTTCCATGAGTGGGAAAAGCTCTGTTTTGAATATCAGTCGCCAACCCAAAATAAATATTATCGGCACAAGCACAAAGGCGGCTATGCCAAACCATTTGAAAATAAAAATATGCGCTAAATTTGCCCCTACCAGCCCCAACCAATTTTGTACTTCTTGTGCATTTTGTTGAAATTCATCACGTAAACCTCCCTCTACGATACTCTGGTCGTCCATACCCGTAAAAAAATAAGACGTAAATGCCACTAAAAGTGCAAAAGAAACCAACAACAAAAACCCGCCCAGCACTAATTGGAAACGGACATCTTGCATCGTAAGGTCGCTCAAGCGTTGGAACCATGGTTTTCCCTTTTCGGGGTCTTTGTAGCTATTTTCTTTGTAGTTGATGCTTGCCATATCTGCGAATCTTTTTTAGTAGGCAAAGATAGGCATTTTTTAGCAAAAAATCACTTTTTAGCCAAAAAATGTAAGGTTTTTGTAAAATTATTGCAGAAGCAAAAGCTGCAAGGGCAAAACTTTTTTTTACAAAAACTTTGGTTATTCAAAAAAAAAGCCTATCTTTGTACTCAGAAATTTATTAGCAATCAGTCTATAGTGTTTCGCTATAGTTGTACTAAAGCCTTCCATACTTCAACATACACCACTATTATTCAGCGTGCTTAATGCGCCTACCCTCCTTAGTAGGAAATCAAATAGCTGAATATGCGTAGCACTATGCCGATTTCCTACTAAGGAGGGTAGGCGCATCCGCTACGCTTACAGTGAGTGTTGATGTTCTCAGAAAGATAGTAATGATTTCGTAAAGTTGTAAAGCCCCACGCTTTACAACTTTTTTTTGCGGTAGGAACGAGTAAAAAATAAGATGGTCAGGTTTTTGTACGATATTTTGCGTTTAGACAAGGCGCAATAGAAGCGCAAAGCGGTGTTTTGTAATGAATATTGCAACGAAGTATAAGCGTAAAAGATAAGCAAAAATGTCCAAGTTATTTTTTACTCGTTCCGTACAAACAAATTTCGTAAGTTTTTTTTTTATTCCTAAGTTTTTGCTAACTTTGCACCCTGAAATAAAAAACTATGGAAAGGAATCAACTAACCGCCTTACTTTTGATGTTTTTGTTACTTACTGTGTACTTTCAGTTCATGGTAGAGCCACCCAAAGCACCTCAAGAAAAGGAGAAAATAACGCCTCAAACCGCCCAGCTCATTGCAGAAAAGAAAAAAGCAGACGCTGAAGCCCTGAATGACAGTGCCAAAAGTGCGGCTACATTGGGCGACTTCGCCTCACGCATGAAAGGCGAAAATACCACTAAAATACTTGAAAATGAAGACCTAAAAATCACTTTTTCAACACGCGGTGGGCGCGTACAAGAAGTATCATTGAAAAAACACAAAGGCATTGACCAAAAGACCTTGATACTCAACAATGAACAGAGTACCGCACAGGCTTTTGAAATAAAAACCCTTCAAAAACAAACCATTGACTTATACAGCCTCTATTATGAGCCCACCGAGATAAGCAAAACCAAAATACAGTTCGTAGCCAAACTAAGCGAAACACAAAAAATAACCCAAACCTATAGCCTTACTAAAGAGGGGCTGTTGGATTATGACATCAAAGTAGAAGGACTTGATAAAATCATCAACACTGAAGCAAAAGCGGTCTTCAAGTGGCAAGACGATTTGCGCAGGTTTGAGGAAGACCTTTATCAAACGCGCTATTATACCACCATCAACTATAGCACACCTGACGGTACTTTCAATTACCTTACCTACCCCTCCGAAGATGTGCAACAAGCTACTGAACCAAAACTGCACTGGTTCAGCTTCAAACAACGCTTTTTTACTCAAGCCTTCATAGCCAAAAATAAAAATCTCCAAAACGTAAAACTTTGGAAATCAGGCAAAGACAAAGTAGATGGCATCATCAAAAGCCTCTCCGCCACTGCCGAGATAAGCACTTCAGACCTGCTGGCAGGCAAGGCACAATTCAGCTATTACTATGGGACAAACCGCTACCAAGAGCTTGTAAAAAGCAATATAGACAATTTTGGGCGTAACTTGTACTTGGGCTGGGATATTTTTGGATTCTTTGCGGCGCGTGTCGTGATACCTATTTTTGCACTTTTGGAGAACATCACTTCGAATTATGGCATTATTTTGATGCTGTTGGTGCTTGTCATCAAACTTATCGTATTGCCCCTTACCTACCAATCGAACAAGGCACAAGCCAAAATGATGGTAGTAAACGAACTTACCAAACCAGAACTTGATGCTTTCAAAGAAAAAAACGACTTGAATAAGACGTTTCTTACTATGGAAGAACAGCAAAAAGTGCAAGGCGAGCAGATGCGTCTTTCACAACAACTGGGCGTAAGTGCTTTTGCGGCACTGGGCGGTTGTTTGCCGATGCTTTTGCAGATGCCTATTTTTATTGCCATGTTCTTGTTTGTGCCGGGTGCGATAGAACTACGCGGGGCTTCTTTCTTGTGGGCGCATGACTTATCTACTTTTGATGCCATTGTACGCTTTCCATATATATGGGGCATTGGTTCGCATTTGAGTTTATTTACGCTCTTGATGACAGGCTCTACGCTCTTGCTTACTTACTATACAAGTCAGGGACAAGCCTCTATGCAAGGACCGAATAAATACATCATGTATATCATGCCTGTGATGTTTATTTTTGTATTGAACTCCTCGCCTGCGGGTTTGAGTTTGTATTATTTGGTACAAAACTTATTCAGCGTGGCACAGCAAGTAATTATTTCTAAGTATTTTATAGACAAAGACAAGATGCGCTTAGGCTATGAAAACTATAAGAAAGAAAACAAAGACAAAGCTACAGGCAAAAGTAAAATGCAACTTTGGCTCGAAGATGCACAGAAAAAAGCTCAAGAACGTGCAGAAGCACAACGTCAGAAAAAGCAAAAGCCTAAAAGTTAAGTCTATTTCCAATGTTGTCAATTTGATAGCGACTTTCAGACTACTGTACAATTTCAATTTAAGCCCCTAAAATTACTAAAAAGCGAAAAAGAAAAATAAGCGGATTATTTTTTATTTTCAACGCTTGTCAAGGTCTTCGACCACCCGCAACGTTGAAAATAAAAAATACGAAATAACAAATTGTACAGTAGTCTGAACTTTCAGTTTAAACTTACCTACCAAAACGCTAAAATAAACGAAAAATGCAGGGACTTCTCCCCTTTGGGGCAGGGGGCTAAATAGTTACCATTTTCCTTTCTACTTTTTTAATATTGTGCCAAAAACAACCTTGCCTGCCCAAATACGCATAAGCGGTCTGGGCAGGCAAGGTTGTTTGGATTGGTTTGGGTTATACCAAGATTCCGTTTTCTACTTGTATGGTCAGCACTTCGTCATCTAAAAGGCGCGTCATAAGTCCTTGAGTTTTGGGGACTTCATAAGCAAAATAGTAACGCATAGTGTGGATTTTACTTTCATAAAACTGAAGGTCATCTCCTTGAGGATTTTGAGTAAGGAGTGCCAATTTTGCGGCAGTACCTTGTTTGAGCCATTGCCACGCCACTACCAAAATACCAAAAGCCTCCATATAAAGCGTGGCATCAGCCAAGAAACGCTCTGTATCGCCTTTCATCGCAAAGCCTACCAAATGTTGTGTTACTTTTTGGATTTCGCCCAACTTGCCTGCCAAAGCCGTAGCATATTTTTTCAGGTCTTCGTGGGTAGTTGCGTCTTTGATGTCTTGAGAAATTTCTTGGAAAAGAGCCATAGCCGCTTTGCCATTTTTCATAGTGATATTTCTTCCCAAAAGAGCCAAAGACTGTATGCCTGTAGTGCCTTCGTAGATAGTCGTAATGCGAATATCGCGGTACAGTTTTTCTAAAGGAAAGTCCTCACAAAAACCACCACCGCCAAACACTTGCAGGCTTGAGCTTACAGACTGTTGCCCCATTTCGGTAGGGAAGGTCTTGATGATAGGCGTAAGAAAGTCAAGCAAAAGTTGGTATTTTTCTTTTTCTTCTCCTTCAGTTGAGTGGATTTTGTCTGCATATTTTGCTCCTTGCATCACAAGCGAAAGCGAACCTTCTACTATAGATTTTTGGAAAAGCAACATACGCTTCACGTCAGGGTGATTGATGATGTGCGTTTGGGGCGCGTTCGGGTCTTGTCCTTTGATATTCAGCGATTGACCTTGTGGGCGTTCGTGGGCGTACTCAAGCGCGGCATAATACGCGGCAGAAGCGATACACGCGCCTGTAGTGCCTACGCCTATGCGTGCTTCGTTCATCATCTGGAACATATACGTCAAACCTTTGTGCGGCTCGCCTACTAACCAACCAAAACATTCATCATTCGTACCTGCTTCTATGTGTACGGCAGGCGCGCCTTTTTGTCCCATCTTGTGGAAAATGCCGATAGTTTTTACGTCATTTGGCACAAGTTGTCCGTTTTCTATGCGTTTTTGAGGCACTACAAAAAGTGAAATACCTTTTGTGCCCGCAGGTGCGCCATCTATTTTTGCCAAATACAAGTGGACTATATTATCTGTCTGGTCGTGGTCGCCTGCAGTGATATAGATTTTCTGTCCTTTGATTTTGTACTTGCCTTCCTCGCTGGTAGGAGAGGCGGAAGACGTGATATAATGCAACGAGCTACCCGCTTGAGGTTCAGTCAAGCACATAGTTCCCTGCCAATCGCCTGCATACATTTTGGGCAGGTAAGTGTCTTTGAGGTGCTGATTGCCAAAAGAAAGTATAAGGTTTGCCGAGCCTTCTGTAAGTCCTGCAAAAGAAGTAATGGCGTTATTTGCCGCACCCATCACAAAAGCCATCGCCACGTTGAGTGTTTCGGGCAACTGCGAGCCATTGGCAGAGAGGGGCGCACGACTTGCGATAAGTCCTGCATCTCCTATAGCTTTGATGTATTTTTTTACGGAAGGGTGTACGGTTACTTTGCCGTCATGGAAATGTGCCATGTGTTCCCTGTCCATTTCTATGGCGCAGGGCGCAAGGATGTTGTCTGCTATTTGTATGGCAGACTCGAGTATCATGTCTATAGCTTCGCGGTCTAAGTGTGCGAAATAGGGGTATTCGGTTACTTCTTGCGCCTTATGCAACTCGTGCATAGTGAACTTTAGGTTACGCAAACTGAAATATTGTTTGGGCATATCGTTGGTTTGTTAAATACTAAGTTTGATTATAATAACGCTGTAAATCCAAAAAATGTTCTGCATACAGAGCATTTTTCCGTAAAATTAGGAGGTGGATTTGATATTTCCAAATTTTTCGAGAAAAATATTATGTATGCAGAGTATTATTTTTTAAAATGCCCCGTCCGTACACAGCGCAGGCAGGTAAGTTTTCAGATATACTTACCTGAACGGCGCATATGTTTAATTATTTCTTTTATGATGTTGCACTTTTTTCAATAAAAAAGCTATAATTATTTCGGTTCTTCGAAAGTTATTGCGGAATATTCTGTAGAACAGGCTTCCAGCCTGTTTATTATTTGAAACAACAGGCTGG
>JAAFJK010000684.1 GCA_013298105.1 Cytophagales bacterium | reverse complement strand
TTGCGGTTTTCCAAAGACCAAATATTCTATGCCCAGCGATAGGTTTTTGAGTTGCCATTGGATTCCTTGAAACCAAAGCAGTTCCATTGTACCCGAGCCATCACTGAACCTGCCTATGAGCCGTTTTTTAGCTCCCTCTCCTACAGTTTCCCAATTCGTGATTTGCCCCCTTACCTGCACCATAGGCATTTCCCCTTCAAGTTCTGCTATGGCATAAATGCGCGTGCGGTCTTCGTGCCTAAAAGGATAGTAGGCAATCAAGTCCTTGTAGTAAAAAAGGTCTAATTCTTTGTTCAGGAGTTGCGCTCTTTGTGCGCCGAGTCCTTTCAAAAACTCAATCTTAGTATCCCAAAAGTCGCTCATATCTTAGGCTTAAAAATTAAGCAAAGATACTACAAAAAATTTTATTTCACAATATTACTCAACAATCTTTAAATGGACAGGGGATACGTTTGCCTTTTTTCAGCTTGCCATGTGGTTTTTTGTGTCCTTGCGCAGAAGTACAAGCCATCTCTGTACTGAGCAGAAAAAGGCTGAAAAGGATTAAAACTAAACGAAATAAGCGAATTTTCATAACCCAAGAACGCAAAATTCGCCCTAAAATTGTAAAAAGTTGGTTATTATTGCACCCATGTTTGAGAAATATATTGCCATAATAAGTGATTGGGTGTGGAATATTCCCGCTACATTTACGCTCGTGGGGGGCGGAGTGATTTTGCTTTTGTACAGCGTAGGTAAGCCACTTGCCTACCTACGCCACGCTGTAGGCATCATGCAAGGCAAATACGACAAAAAAGATGAAATAGGCGAAATATCACATTATCAAGCCCTTGCGGGTGCTATCTCGGCTACCGTAGGTATGGGCAACATCAGTGGCGTAGCGGTAGCGATAGCTACAGGCGGTCCTGGGGCTTTGTTTTGGATGTGGATTTGTGCCATTTTGGGTATGGTTACAAAGTTTTTTGAATGTACTTTGGCTATCATGTACCGCAAAGTAGATGAAAATGGAGAGCCACAGGGGGGGACTATGTACTACATGGAGGTAGGCGTAGGCGGTCGGGTAGGCAAGGCATTGGGCGTTACGTTTGCGGCGTTGGGTTTGATAGGTTGTCTGCCTCTTTTTACCGCCAATCAGCTTACAGAAGCTATCCGTTATCTGGTGCTTGTACCTGCGGGGGTAGGCAAGGAAATGTTTTTTTGGGCAAATGCAGGGATAGGATTGAGCCTTGTGTTGCTGACTGCCTTAGTCATTTTGGGAGGAATCAAGCGCATAGCGGAGGCTACAGGCTACCTTTTCCCTGTCATGGTGGGCGCGTATATGTTGGTGGCTCTATGGATTTTGGGTACAAATGTAGCCAAAATACCCGCTATGTTCAGCCTTATTTTTACAGATGCCTTTAGTGCCACTGCCATGCAAGGCGGAGCGTTGGGTTCGCTCATCATCATAGGTATCAGGCGAGCCGCTTTCTCCAATGAAGCAGGCGTAGGCACTTCGCCCATGATGCATGGTGCCGCCAAAACGAACCAGCCTGTCCGCGAAGGCTTGGTAGCTATGCTGGGACCCCTGATAGATACGTTGGTGGTTTGTACCATTACGGGTTTGATTATCATTTTGGGAGATGCGTGGCAGGCAGGCAAGGGGGGGGGAGGAGTGCATCTTACGGCTATGGCTTTAGATAAGCTCTTGCCTACCGTTGGGCGCGTGGTACTACTTTTTTGTGCGGTAGTGTTTGCCGTTACTACGCTTTTTTCGTATTCGTATTATGGGGTAAAGTGCTTTAGCTATCTTTTTGGGAAGCGTCATGTGCGGGGGTTTCTGTATTTTTATTTAGCCTCTATTTTGTTTGGGGCTATGAGTTCTATAGGGCTGATTTTGAGTTTGATAGACCTGATGTACGCGCTGATGGTACTTGTGAATATACCTGTGGTCTTGTATCTTGCCCCCAAAGTCAAAAAAGCCTTGGATTTGTATAGTAGGGAAGCGTAAGTGAATATGCTTTTTGTAAGTGTGTGATATGTTTTGTATTTTTGCAAAAACTAAAAGATATGAAATCAATTTCGGAGATATTGATTGTAGTGGGGCTTTTTTTGCTATTTTTGGTGCTGGGGCAGGCGGTTGTACTGATAACGCTCGCGCTTTGGTATGGTGTATCTGTGAGTGGCGATACTATGCAAGAGTTACTCAATATCCAAAAACTTTTGCAACACCCTGATGGCGTGTGGGTAATTTTTTATATGCAGGCAACTTTAGCCATTTTTGGTATGGGTATCAGTGGCTGGGTGTATCGGGCTTTCTTCGCTTCGCGCCCGCTCAAACCTATCCATACAAAGCCCCTCACCTTGCCTGCCACCAGCCTCATGGTAGCTATCATGTTGTGTGCCTTGCCTGCCATCAGCTACTTGGTATGGCTGAATAAACAAATAGATTTGTCTGTCATCTCGGTAGAATTTGCCCGCAGTGTGGCAGA
>JAAFJK010000613.1 GCA_013298105.1 Cytophagales bacterium | reverse complement strand
ACTTTTGTTTTTTGGCATCTTCGGAAAGCCGTTGCAAGTGCATCAGCGCGGTATGGATAGGCAAGTTTTCCACAATTTGAATCCTCGTGATGTCTTGTGAACAAATAGAGAGCATTACGCTATTCCAATCAGGGGGAGTATTTTTGCCTTCAGCTTTTCCAAAAACATCTTTGTATTGATTGACTATATTTTTTTTGCAACTATCAAAATACAGTAGGCTGTATAGTTGCAAGTATTCAGGCATTTTAGAAAATACCTTTTCATTTTTTTCTATGTCTTGTGGCGAAAAATCCTTGCCTTTTCGCCACAGGCAAGCGCAAAACTTATGCAGAAAACTTACTTCCTTTTGTGTGTGATACGCCCAAAAATAGTAATCTAAGTGCGCATATTCATTGAGCGTTGCACGCTCTAAATTCTTACCTAAACTGTAATAGTTCCTAAAATTTAGCCTTACACGCGGGAGCAAGTCCCCCGAAAAATTGTAGTTAGACAAGAAGCCCAATGCGTCCTCTCCTATCGTTTGCAGTTTTTCTGCTTCTATTTTACGCAAAACTTTGCGTGGTATGTAGGCACTCAAAAACACAAAATTTAATTGTGGCTTATGCAAAGCCTTCAAAAAATATTTGGCAAATTTTTGAAATGCCTTTTGCGTAACTTCTTGCCATTTGGCAGGAAATTTATAAGTTCTCTTATCTATTTCTAAAACGTTCATACGGCAAAGATTGATGAGTTTTCGTTGTTGTTAATGTCGTATTCGATTCCTTCTTCAGCCGTTGGCGGGGCTTGGTAGATGCCTGAATTTTCATAAAGCGGGTAACTTACTACATTCGAGTCAAGGTAGCCTTTCAGCTCACTCAAATACGTCATGCCGTTGTCATAGTATTTTTTGCGCAAAATATAAATTTTGTTTTGTGCCAATTCCATCTCCTTGGCAGTGCCGAATTCAAATGCTGTAAAAGCCATCGTACCTTCGGGAGTCATGAAAGCAGACAGCGCAGGCAAGGCTTCGTACATACTCACGTAGGCAAGGGCAGGTTTGCACAAATCCAAAACAGCTTTATTTAAAGCCGTAACAGTTCCGAGCTTTACTTGCGATTTTATTTCCGCAAGCAACGCCTTGCCTACATATTTTTCAATATACAGCCTTTCGCAGTTCCGCAATTCGGGCAGGAGGCGCAAATAAGCCCTCCTCGAATTGTTTGTAACACTCACAAATTGCCCAAGCTCTGCCCCCGAATTTATCAAAAGTTCATAATTCAGCGTGAACCCCTCTCCCGCTACCCAAAGCGGAAAATTTACCGCATTTGCCTCAAGATATTCGAGCATATCTTCTGCCCAAGAGTCCGCAAATTTGACAGCTTCGCGCCTTGCCTCCACTGCATCAGACCGCCGCGCTGTAGTAGTATCTTGCGTATTTTCTTGATTGATACCATTTTCCCCGATTTTTATTTGCAGGAAAGGCATAATCAAATAAAGCGTATAATGCGACAAGGCAGGCTGAATGTAGGCAAGTAACTCAATTTGCGAAGCCGAAAGCGTATTATTGTTATACGCCACATCAAGCGCATCAAATTGCGTCTTGCCTAAGAGCGGCAAGATATATTGCTTTTCAGCACGCCCGATATAAGGCGAAAACGTATCAAATTGTAGGTTTTTTTGGGCAGTAGATATAAATTTCTTTACCTCTGCAATGTCTTTTAGTAGCATATTAGTTGTTACTTTGTTCTACCATACCCGATTTTACAGCCTCCGTAGTAGTCAATTCTACCGTTTTGAACCCAATTTTTACCCTTTTTTTGTCAGGGAAATTATAGTTTTTAGCCCATAAAAGAGGCTCAAGTATCAATTTCTTCTCACTGTTCAGCGATATTTCATTGAAAATATTGAAGGCATTGCGCATCTCTGAACCTGACGATAGCTTGCCTTCGGTGTTCACACTCGCAAGGCTCGGATTTATATTGTGTGCACTCGTGATAGCCTGATTGGAGGTGTTAAAGTCCTCCAAATAAGCATTGTACTTGGTTTTGTCCTCTATGGGCGTGATTTTCCAACCCGCCATCGGCTTGCCATCGGGACCAATAGCAAATTTAGAATAAAAAGCCTTGCCTGCATTTTCAGCCCCCGCTAAAAAATCGTTCATCTGGCTTTTTAGTTCGCGCTCCTTCCCTTGCCTGTCTAATTCGTTATAGTTTTTGCCCGTAGCGGGATTTATATGGCTGTTGGGGTATAGTTCCGTAAAATAATTTGCGGGCATTTCTATGTGATATTTTATAGAAAAGCCATTTTTAATACTTGCCCATTTATAAATAGGGATTTCGTTTGCCATTTTCAGCCAATTCAATGAGCCTATCCACGGAGCCACGCCATAGTGCATTGCACCAGGGAAGTTATTTTTTGAATGATATACCATAGCAGGAGAAACCTTGCCTGCTTTTTGAACAAGCGGAAAAGCCCAATCCGAATTATACCCAAAGCCTATTTTGTCCCAATTCGAATACACAAAAGCCGTTTTGTAGTCTGTACTTACCCTGCAATTACTTGCATCTAAGCGACTAAAGCCAACGACCTTGCCTCCCCCACGCGAAAAAATCAACTCCGCAAACACATTCATTAAATATACAGCATCTTGCGAAGCCCCCAAGATATATTTTTCTATATCCACCTCCTCCAGCCAATCTTCTAACTCTGTATCTATCAACTCCACTTTTTCGCGCTTGCCTCCTACTATCTTTTCTTCGTATAGATAAAGCCCTTTTTGCAAAGTATTTGCCTTAAAATTCAACAAACCTGGCGTGATGCTATTATTCAAAGCTACTCCAATAACATTTTGAGGAAAATAATTATCAAACCCCCAATACGCCAACTCTTTGCTACTTTGCAAAGCAGGCGTTTGCA
>JAAFJK010000809.1 GCA_013298105.1 Cytophagales bacterium | reverse complement strand
TGTAGCAGGTGTGATAGGTACGGCGCGTTTTGCGTATGATGTTTGGGGCAATACCGTAAACCTTGCCTCCCGCATGGAAAGTGGCGGAGAGGTAGGCAAGGTAAATGTAACAGAAGCCACCTACAACGCGGTTTCCAAGTTTTTTGTAGGCTCATACCGCGAAGAAATCGAAGCAAAAAATATAGGCAACGTAAAAGCCTATTTCATAGACCGCCTGAAGCCTGAATTTTCAGAAGACAAAGATGGCATTATCCCCAATGCAGGCTTTTGGGCTATGTATGCACAAATGAAATAGACAAAAAAAGGACATCTTTCATTAGACTTCTTGCGAAAGTGCTATTTCTGATACCTCAACCCTGCCCTTCTCCAAATGGAGAAGGGTTAAAAAGACTTTCGCAAGAAGTCTATTTGTCGTTTTACACTTTTAATTTTATAAAATGTGTGCAAAGGTATAAATTTGTATTTTTCGGAAACGGAACATACAAATTAGTGCATCTCACGCCAAATATCCTGCAACTTGCCTACCGTAAAGCCCTGAAAATCAGGCATTACATAGTCTGCCATGTGTAGTACATCTTGCCTGCCAATGCCGATGGCTTTCATCTGGGCGTGGTGTGCCGCTTCTATACCCGCTATGCCATCTTCGAACACGAGGCAGTCATGGCAGGCAAGTTGCAGACCTTCTGCCCCTTTGAGGAATACATCAGGCGCGGGCTTCGCTTTTTCTATCTGATTGCCGTCTATCAACACCTCAAAATAATGCGTAAGCTGAATCCGCTCTAATATCAAGCGGGCGTTTTTGCTGGCAGAACCAAGCGCGATACGCATACCTGTACTTTTTAGCTCCGCCAAAAAAGCTGGAATGCCTGCAAGTGCATCTGCAGGAGTCATAGTGGATATATGTGCCAAAAACCACTCATTTTTGCGCTTCAGCGCATCTTCAAAGGCTTCAGGCGTAAGTGTCTTGCCTGCCAATCGGAGTAGAAAATGTAGTGAATCTACCCTACTTACGCCCTTCAGATGTTCGTTGTCTTCAGTCGTAAAAGGAATGTCCAGCTCGTCCGTAAGGCGTTTCCAAGCTAAAAAATGAAAATGGGCAGTATCTACTATTACCCCATCAAGGTCAAAAATACAGGCTTTGAGTGCGTTCATGGGGCAAAGATAATAGAGTTCTTGCAAAAATCTATTTTTTAGATTTTTGTTAGAAACTTTTATTTTTGATGGAAAAAATATATCTTTGAAACTCTTTAGCGTTTTTAAAATATGATAAACACAAAATCCAGCTTTTCGTTACTGCTTTTATTGTTTTTGAGCCTCCCGCACCTTGCCTACCCACAGCAAAAAGACATCGCGCTGGCAGAGGAATATTATGCCCAAAATGAATACGAAAAAGCCCGCGAAATCTATGCGCGGGTAGCAGGTCAGCCCCAAACGCTTTCGCTGATATACAGCCACTACCTTAAGACACTCGTGGGACTAAAGGATTGGAAAGAAGCCGAAAAATTGACCAAACGCCAAAGCAAAGAAAACCCCGAAACGGTCGTCTATAGGTTAGACTACGCATGGGTGCTTGAGCAACAAACGCTCTTGCCTGCCGCAGACAAAGAAATAGCCGCCATCAATGACGAACTCCGCAAACGTCCCGAAGCAACCGAAGAAGCCATCGAACACGCTATGCGCATAGACCACAACGATTGGGCAGAGAAAATTATCCTTGCCTCCCGCAAAAACCAAAAAGAAAAATCGCGTTGGGCAGTCGAGCTTGCCCAAGTCTATATGATGCAAGGCAAACAAACCGAAGCTGTAGAAGAACTCGTACAATATGCCTCCACGCACAAAGACGAACTTGATGCCGTAAAGAACGCCCTCCAAGAAGTCATCTCAAAGCCCGAAGATTTTGATAAACTTGAGCAAAACCTCCTCACAAAACTTGAAAAAGACCAAGACCAGATAGTCTATAACGAACTTTTGCTTTGGATTTACCTTCAGCAAAAACGATTCAATCGTGCCTTTATACAAGTCCGCGCACTCGACAAACGCTACCAAGAAGAAGGCAATCAGGTCATCAATGTCGCGCTTATTGCCTTGAAAAACAATGATTTTAATGCTTCTGCCCAGATGTTTGAGTATATCGTCAAGACCTATCCGCAAGGCGCAAACTACGGCTATGCCCGCAATATGTTTCTCAAGTGCAAAGAGGAAGCTATCCGCAATACTTACCCAATAGACAAAACAGAAATAGAAAATCTGATAGGGCAATACAGGCTTTTGCTCAACGAACTTGGGCAAAACTACAAAACCAAAGAAGCTATGCGCAATATGGCGTTGCTGTATGCTTTTTATTTGAATAAAAAAGATACAGCGGTCGTATTGCTGAACGAAGCCATCAATGCTTCACAAGGCAGTGCCGACTTCATGGCAAGTGCCAAAATAGATTTGGGCGACATCTATTTGTTGAAAGATGAGGCGTGGGAATCTACGCTGCTGTATTCGCAAGTCGAGCTGGCACGCAAAGAACACCCTATAGGACACGAGGCAAAACTCCGCAATGCAAAACTTTCTTATTATAAGGGAGAGTTTGACCTCGCCACAGAGCATCTCGATATACTCAAAGAAGCCACCAGCCGCGAAATCTCAAATGACGCTATGGAACTGAGCCTACTCATAAAAGACAACATTTTAGAAGATACACTTGGGACTGCACTGAAGGAGTTTTCAAAAGTAGAGCTTTTGCTTTTCCAACACCGCGAAAATGAAGCCCTTACGCGCTTGGATACCTTGCTGAAGAATTACCCCAAAGAAAATGTAGTTGAGAAAGCCCTCCTTACCAAAGCCCAACTCCTCTTGCGGGTAGGCAAGGTGCAAGAAGCTATCAAGCCCTTGGAAGAAGTACAAACCTCTTTTCCTGAAGGCATTTATGGCGATGATGCTATGTTTTTATTGGGCAAAATCTATGAAGTGCATTTACAAGACAAAGAAAAGGCAAAAACGGTTTATCAAGACTTTTTGATAAAATTTCCTGCCAGTGTCTTTACGGCAGAAGCCCGCAAGCGATTTAGAATTTTGCGGGGCGATTTTATGAATTAGGGAGAGATAGCACTGAAGGTTGGGTAGTTTTGTAAGCCTTCTCTTACAGGATTTAAGGAACAAGTATAAAATAAGTTCATCTTTTTAGCACGCGGATAACTTCGCGTGCTAAATTGGTTGTAGGATAAAAATATTTGTGTTCATTTGAAAACTTGTAAATCAAATCTATTGCAGAAAAAATTATCAAAGAATATGGGCTAAATGAAACTACACTAAACGCATTGCAAATAGTACAATCAGCATTTGAAACCTATAAAACCAATAAAAATGACTAATCTAATCCATATTTTTTATAATTTTCTAAGCCAAACCAAATCTGCAAAAACAGATTTTGAAGCGTGGAAAACAGATTTTACCGCTATTCACGGTTTTTTAGACAGCCAAAGAAAGTTAAATATTGATGGATTATATGCGACTTATGAAATAAAAAACAACATACAAGACGATATTTTCAAATTAGTTTTTTGCTTGGAAACCTATTACACAATCTTATTGCGTTTGTTGGCTTTCAAAGTAGTTTTTAAAGATACAGAAATTACTAAACAACTATTTGAAAATGATTATTTTTTACAAAAAGGCATAGAAAATTATGCTTGTAAGGCATATTTTAATTGGTTTTTGGAAATAGAAAATATTGAAAATGAATTAAACACAATAGAGATTAACAAATATTTAGAAAATTCTGAAACTGATTTTATCAAAGAAATTTTTGAAGCGGTGTTGCCTTCGCCTGTACGTCACGCCATGGGTGAATTTTATACGCCTGATTGGTTGGCAAACTTTACAATACAAACGCTAACCGAAAATGATGAGTTTGCACACCAAAAAACATATCTTGACCCTACTTGTGGTTCAGGCACTTTTATTTTTAATGTTATCAAAAAATTTCAACAACAATCTGAAAATCAAATATTTAAGCAAGTTTTTGGGATAGATTTAAACCCTGTTTCAGTCTTGGCAGGCAAGACCAATTACTTGATTTTATATGCCAAATGTTTTGAATTTTCTGAAAATACACCTCTGCAAATTCCTATTTTTTATGCTGATGCCATACAAGCAAAATTTGAAAATAACAATATGTTTTCAGATTTTATAAGTGAATACGAAAATATTACTATTCCAAAAGTTGATTATTTGGTGGGAAATCCGCCTTGGGTAAATTGGGAATATTTGCCTACAGATTACAAACTTCGTACTGCCCACTTGTGGCAATATTATAATTTATTTGCTGTCAAAGGTTTAGAGGCGAGTTTTATCAAAGAGGATATTTCGGTTTTGCTTATTTACGTTGCCTTAGACAAGTATTTGAAAGACGATGGGAAGTTAGGCTTTGTAGTAAAAGAAACTCTATTTAAATCTATCAAACAAGGGGAAGGTTTCCGAAAATTCAAAATATTTCCCGCAAATATGGCTGTAAATCCTTATCGGGTTGATGATTTGACTTTATTTAAGCCTTTTAAAGATGTGGTGAATAGAACTGCCTTGCTTTTTATTCAGAAAGGCGAGGTTGTGCAATATCCTACAAATTATATTGTTTGGCAACCTCTGAATGGCAAACGAACCTTTGAAAACAATTTTGACATAAAAGAATTATCTAAATATTTCGAGTTTGTAGCCAAAAAAGCACAGCCTTCTGATGCCCAAAAACATAATTCAGGTTGGATAACAGT
>JAAFJK010000059.1:4947-7412 GCA_013298105.1 Cytophagales bacterium | reverse complement strand
CACTGAAAAATAATGGATTACTTATAATGGTAGTGGGAAACCAATCAAATGTTCGCCAAATCCCATTTTATAATGGAAATATTGTAAAAGACATAATCAACGAATTAGGTTGTTTTAATGAAATCACTAATCACGAAAGAGTATTTAAAAATAAGTTTGGCAATGATATCAAAGAGGATATTATCATTGTTTCAAAAAACAAAAAATGTGATAAGTTAATAACCAATGCTAAAAATATAGCGCAAAGACATTTGGAATTGAGTTTACAACTCACTAATGAAGAAATACAAAAAAACGAGATAAAAGATGTTTTAAAAAATATAGATATTATCAAACCTTCTCCCATTTTAAATCTAAAAAATATTTTTAACAATGCCTAAAACGCCGCATAGAGAAAAACTTTTGGCATCTATTGATAATCCTAAATGTAAAGCCGATATTCTTTTATTAAAAGAAGCGTTGGAGGCATATCAAATTTGGATAAGTGAAATAAAATCTTTACAAAGTAAAGGGAAAAAAAGAGTTTTTGAAATGGTTAAGTTACTCAATAAATACAAGGATTTTGTAGAAGTAGATTTAATTGCAAGTAGGGGTAGTGATTTTATTAAAAGACAAAAAGGACAATTGAAGTTAGATAACTCTATTTTAGAAGAATTTTTGGTGTATTTGATAAGCCCCGATATTTTAGATAATTTACCCAAATTTGACTTAGAAATAGGTTCACAAACTGCATTTATGTCTTTATCATTTATGCCCAATAATGTAAATGAATTAGACAATAAGCCGAACATAATTTTTAAAAATAAAGACCAAGACTTCACTATAGGTAAAACCGTGTATTATAAATTTTCTTCTGATGATAATTTTGAGAAAAATAAAACAATAGAGGGTAATTTGTTTTTAGCCGTTTTTGCTACAGAATGTAAAATTAATTATGACAAAACCATGTTTCAAGAATGTGCAGGTACTGCGCAAAGATTGAAGCAAGGTTGCCCAATTGCTAAGTATTTTGCTTTGGTAGAATATCTGGATATGATACCAGAAGATTGTCGTTTGACTGAAATAGACAATGTTTTTCTTATCAGACACACGAAAAGATTACCCTTTGAAAAAAGAAATCATGTAGATGAAATCAGAAAACAGCACGAAAACTTTCCAATAAGTGCTGAGGTTATCTGGAATTATGTCCAAGAAATACAAACTTTCATCAATGCAGTCTGGTATGACCCTGATCAAGCCCTGAAAAGAGGCTCTTTTGTATAATTTTCAAAAAAAACACTTAGAAAAACCGTAACATGAAAAAGATAACCCTTTATTTTATCCTACTCTGCCTTGCCTGCCCCATAGCCTCAAGGCTGAACGCCCAAACACCCACAGAAGCCTCTAAGCGAAACCAAACACCCACCGAAGCCTCTAAAAAGAGAGAGGTAAAAGTTACTACAAAAAGTGATAGTAAAACCTTTGATGTTACTTTCCTGAGTACAGGAAATAGCGAGGAAATAGACCTCGAATTTACGGAAACGGCAGGCAAGAACTTCTTGTTTATCATTGCCATTGATAAGTATAAGTTTTGGAAATCGCTCTCCAATCCTGTAAAAGATGCCCGCGACTTGAAAAAAGTCCTCATGGAAAAGTACGGCTTTGTCCAAAACAATGTCCTTGAGCTTTACAATGAAGAAGCCACCCCCGACAACGTAAGGGCGCAATTTGAGAGCCTGAAAGAAAAAGGTACAGACATTGATAACCTTATCATTTATTATTCGGGGCATGGCTACTATGACCCCTCTTTTGATTTGGGTTATTGGGTGCCGTCTGAAGGTAAGACCAGCCAAAACGCTACTGCCACTTACCTGCCCAACGACAACATGAAGAACTTTATCAAAACCCTCAACTTCCGCCATATACTCATGGTGGCAGATGCTTGTTTTTCAGGTTCGCTCTTTATCAATGAAAGAGGCATAGAATCTGAAAAAAATGAATCTCTCAAATCACGCTGGGGCATGAGTTCGGGTAATCTTGAGCTGGTATCTGATGGCGAAAAAGGCAAAAACAGCCCTTTTGCCGCTTTTCTAATCCAATACCTGAAAGACAACCTCGAAGACCGCCTAAAAATTACCAAAGTCATAGACCACGTAGTAGGGCAGATGAAAAAAAATACCAACCAAAGTGCTATAGGCGCAAAACTTAGTGGCGTGGGACACGAGGGAGGCGAGTTTGTCTTTGTCTTGCAGGGAGCGAAAGAATAAACGGAGGTACGAACCTAATTCGCTGCTTAAATTTAATATACACATACGAAAGTTGTTTTGGGATTTTGTCATTTTGAGCGAAGCTCAACATCTCGTCATTGTAAGGCGATTTGTGAACGAAAATCGCGATTCCTCCTTTCAGTCGGAATGACAAAACGTATCCCAAAACCACTTTCCGATGTGTATAGATTTATTTTGAAATAACTACCTTGCCTGCCC
>JAAFJK010000059.1:0-4937 GCA_013298105.1 Cytophagales bacterium | reverse complement strand
CAAAGTGCTATAGGCGCAAAACTTAGTGGCGTGGGACACGAGGGAGGCGAGTTTGTCTTTGTCTTGCAGGGAGCGAAAGAATAAACGGAGGTACGAACCTAATTCGCTGCTTAAATTTAATATACAAGACTTCTTGCGAAAGTGCTATTTCTGATACCTCAACCCTGCCCTTCTCCAAATGGAGAAGGGTTAAAAAGACTTTCGCAAGAAGTCTACACATACGAAAGTTGTTTTGGGATTTTGTCATTTTGAGCGAAAAATCTCGTCATTGTAAGGCGATTTGTGAACGAAAATCGCGATTCCTCCTTTCAGTCGGAATGACAAAACGTATCCCAAAACCACTTTCCGATGTGTATATAGGGGTTCATGTTTGTTGTGGTGTGGAACACGTGGGTACTTTTCCCTAAGAGGTTCCCTCTCGCATTCAATATGGTGTAAATGTTGCCATCAGAAAAAATAACTTGAGAATATTTAGCCACGCTGTAAGCGTCTGTTATCGAGCTTTTACGCGGTTAGGCAATACCAACAGACGCTTACAGCTCATGTTATTTTATTTCCATTCCTTTGAGAAAGCAAATCAATTATTGGGCGATTTATATGATTGCCGTGTGAATGTGGGTACCATCGCCACTTTCAATGCAAACTTGTATGAAGACTTGGCACCTGTGGAAGAAACGACTGTAAGCGAAATATTGAAATCAGACAGGGCAAACTTTGATGAAACAGGTATGCGTGTAGAACGGAAATTACATTGGTTTCATGTGGCTTGTACGAGCCTGTTTTGCTATTTTTATGTCCACGCCAAAAGAGGGAACGAGGCAATTCAAGATACCGTGTCTCTTTTGCCTCGCTTCTTGGGGTGGGCAGTCCATGATTGTTGGGCAAGCTATTTCAATATAGAAAAAACTAAAATAGATTGTTTTTAGTGCAATTTTGGCTTATCTTTCGGTTCATACCACTTACCTCAAACCTTGTACTTCATGCCATCTCTCTATATCCACATTCCTTTTTGTGCGCAGGCGTGCCATTATTGCGATTTTTATTTTAGTACACAGTTGAGCCAAAAAGCGACTTTGGTGGCTTGTATTTGCAAAGAACTTGAGCTAAGAAGTGTGCAAGAGGCAGACAAAAAATTGCAGTCTATTTATTTTGGGGGAGGAACGCCCTCTATACTGAATGAGCAGGAATTGAGGCAGATTTTTCAGACCATACACGCCCTATTTTTAGTCGAAAAAGGGGCTGAAATTACGCTCGAAGCCAATCCAAATGATTTGACAGACCAAAAATTAGCCCTTTTCCAAGCCGTAGGCATCAACCGCTTGAGTATAGGCATACAGACTTTTCATGCACCGCATCTGAGGCTTTTGCACCGCAACCACAGCGTACAAGACGCGCTCACGTGCTTAGAAAGAAGCAAAAAAGCGGGTTTTCAGGCATTTTCATTGGATTTGATTTATGGGATTCCTGCCCCTTCGCATGACGTTTGGGCAGAAGATATGCGCCTCGCGGTCGGTATGGGTGTGAATCATATATCGGCTTACGCGCTTACGATTGAGCAAAAAACCGTTTTTGGGAATTGGGTAGGCAAGGGCAAAATGAAAATGCCAGACGAGGATTTTCAAGCCGAACAGATGGAAATGCTCATGGATTTTTTGCCTGCAAACGGCTTTGAGCAATATGAAATCTCGAATTTTGCCCGAAACGAAGCCTACTCAAGACACAATACGCACTATTGGAAAAAGGGAAACTACATAGGCGTAGGTCCGAGTGCGCACTCTTACGATGGGCAGGCAAGGCAGTGGAATGTAAGCAACAATACACTGTATATCAAACAATTACAAGAAAATATTTTGCCTACCGAAACCGAAATACTCGCTCCGAAAGACCACCAAAACGAATATATTTTGACTTCGCTCCGCACCAAATGGGGGTGTGATACACGCATTTTCCAAGACTCGCCTGCCCACACAGCCGAACTCGAACGCTTGGTGGCGCAAGGTCTGCTATACATAGCTCAAGACCTTGCCTACCTGACACGCAAAGGAAAACTGCTCGCAGATGCTATCACAGAGCGGCTTCTTTTTTGAAAATACGTCATGGGTTTTGTCTAAAACCAAATAAATCCCTATCTTTGTAAATGTTACAATTTCGTTTTCTACTTTCACTTTCATTCCTTGCCTGCCTCCTTGCCTGCGAAGACCGCCCCAAAAGCAAAGATGCACCCGACAATCGAAACTTTGATATATCAGACACCACAAAAAAGGCGGGCAGGCAAGGTGCAGAGGCAAAAATAGCCGACACCCTCATAAAACGTACAGATGCTTACCAAGACATAGATATATTCAACCAAGACCGCGCCAAAGTACGCTTCAAAGACCTTTACGGATACATAGACCGCGATAGTTTTGAGATTATAAAACCACAATATACCTCCGCCACACGATTCGAAGACAGCCTCGCGCGGGTAGGCAAGGCAGGCAAGTATGGCGTGATAGATTGGGCAGGCAAGGAAATCGTACCTTTTGAATACGAAGAACTCGGACAAATCCGCGACAGTATGCTTGCCTTCAAAAAAGACAAACTTTATGGCTTTTTATACCTCAAAGAACCTAAAAAACCTGTCGTAGAGCCGCGTTATGAATGGGCGGGCAATTTTGTAGAAAAAAGAGCCAAAGTCATGCGCAAAGGCAAATGGACTTTTGTGAATACGGCAGGCAAGGAAATCACACCCCTGCAATATGACGCAGTGCGCGACTTCAAAGAAGGGCTTGCGGCAGTTTGGATAAACTATAAGTGGGGCTACCTGAATCCAAAGGGCGAAATCGTTATCCCACCTACTTTTGACCAAGCCCTTGACTTCACCAAAGGAAAAGCACAAGTTATGCTAAAAGATAAAACTTTTTATATCAATTCGCTCGGAAAAACTTTGTAAGTGAGAGGTTAGAAGTACGAAGTACGAACTTAAAACTCTGGTAATCAAAACATAAACTTACAAACGTAAATCTTAAATCGTAATTCTCATGGACGAAATCGAAAAAATAGACTACCACAAAAAAATTAAACGCGCCCTCAGAGAGATGGGCAAGCTCGTAGTGGGACAAGACCACATGCTGAATAGGGTCTTGATTGGGCTTTTTACGAATGGGCATATCCTGCTTGAAGGCGTGCCTGGTCTTGCCAAAACGCTTACAGTGCGGACGCTCTCGCGTGTACTGAATCTCAAGTTCCAACGCTTGCAGTTTACGCCCGACCTTTTGCCTGCCGACCTTGTGGGAACGATGATTTACAACCAAAAAGAAGGCGATTTTGAAGTAAAAAAAGGACCTATTTTTGCAAATCTTATCTTGGCAGATGAAGTGAACCGCGCCCCCGCCAAAGTGCAATCCGCACTCCTCGAAGCTATGCAAGAAAAGCAAGTTACGATAGGCGAAACTACTTTTGAGATGGATAAGCCCTTTCTTGTACTTGCTACCCAAAACCCTGTAGAGCATGAAGGTACATATCCTTTGCCCGAAGCCCAAGTCGATAGGTTCATGATGAAAATAAACGTGAGCTATCTTCAGAAAGAGCAAGAACTGGAGGTCATGAGGCGCATGACAAACATTCATTACAAGCCAGATATTCGACCTGTACTCTCAAAACAAGATATTTTTAATATCCGCAATGAAATCAACAAAGTTACAATCTCCGAATCCCTCGAACGCTATATCATTGAGCTTGTAAATGCTACCCGCTTTCCGCAAGACTACAACCTGAAGAATGAAGCCAAATATATCCAATATGGTGTTTCTACTCGTGCCTGCATTGACTTGAATCTGGGTGCAAAAGCCCTTGCCTACCTCGACGAGCGAAATTATGTACTGCCCGAAGACATCAAAGAAATGGTAAAAGATGTATTCAATCACCGCCTCATGCTGAACTACGAAGCCGAAGCCGAAGGCATTACCCAATCCCAAATCATAGACATCGTATTGAGGCAAGTACCTATAGCGAAAGGATAATGTGAGGTACGATTTTAGATTGTAAATCGTTTGATAAAAAAGCCCCTTTCCAAAGTAGGAAAGGGGCTTTTTTTACCACTTATTCAGTACGCCGTCTGCAATACCATACTCTACAGCTTCGTTTGCGTCCATCCAATAGTCGCGGTCGAAGTCTTTCATGATTTTCTCAAAAGACTGTCCACAATTTTCGGCTAAGATGCGTGCGCCCATCTCGCGGGTTTTGACGATTTGCTTGGTAGTGATTTCTATGTCCTTAGCACGTCCTTGCATATATCCGCCAATGCTCGGTTGATGTATCATCACCTCACCACTCGGAAATATAAAGCGTCTGCCTTTCTTGCCTCCCGAAAGGAGGATAGAACCCATAGAAGCCGCCAAGCCCATACATACTGTAGATACAGGCGAGCTAATCATTTGCATGGTATCATACAAGACCATACCTGCCGTAACCGAACCGCCAGGGCTATTGATATAGAGCGTGATTTCCTCACCCGGTTTTTCGGCTTCGAGGTACAGCATACGATTGACTACTTCGCGGACAGTACCGTCCATCACTACGCCCCAAAGAAATACTTTGCGTTGTTCGAGGAATTTTTTGCCAAAAAGTCTGCCTTCTGAAAGGTTGTCGATGATATTCGTGAGGGGCTTGCCTTCTTCGTTTTCATCATCATCTTCGTCTGAGAAATAAAAGGGTTTCATGGAATGAGTTATTGTTATTTATTGAGTTATTAAAGAAAAAATGTTAAATGTTAAATGTTAAATGTTAAATGTTAAATGTTAAATGTTAAATGTTAAATGTTAAATGTTAAATGTTAAATGTTAAATGTTAAATGTTAAATGTTAAATGTTTATGCTTCTGCAAAACCTGTTAATACACGCTTTTGGGGCGATTGAAATGCTAAAACGATTTCTGTTTTTGAGATTCCTTTATCCAAA
>JAAFJK010000233.1 GCA_013298105.1 Cytophagales bacterium | reverse complement strand
TTTGGGTTTCCATTGAGAAGCACCTGCGGGACTTTTGGTGAGTTCCCACTCAAAACCAAATAGATTTGTGAAATAATCATGACTCCATTGGGTAGGTGTAGTAGTCCATGCACCTTCCAGTCCACTTGTGATAGTATCTGCGCCATGTCCTTTGCCGAATGTATTTTTCCAGCCCATGCTCTGTTCCTCAATGCTTGCACCTGCGGGTTCAGCACCTACATATTTGCTGGGGTCAGCCGCGCCATGTGTTTTGCCAAAAGTGTGTCCACCTGCTATAAGGGCTACTGTTTCTTCGTCATTCATAGCCATACGCCCGAATGTTTCACGAATGTCGTGTGCTGAAGCAAGTGGGTCTGAATTGCCGTTAGGTCCTTGTGGATTGACATAAATAAGCCCCATTTGTACTGCCGCAAGCGGGTTTTCGAGTTCGCGTTTGCCTGTATAGCGGGCATCAGCGAGCCATTCAGATTCTGAACCCCAATAAATATCTTGTTCAGGCTCCCAAACGTCTTCACGCCCACCTGCAAATCCAAATGTTTTGAATCCCATAGATTCAAGGGCGCAATTTCCTGCCAAAATCATCAAATCTGCCCAAGAGATATTTTTTCCGTATTTTTGTTTGATAGGCCAGAGCAAAAGGCGTGCTTTGTCAAGGTTGGCATTGTCAGGCCAGCTATTCAAAGGAGCGAAACGCTGTGTACCGTTGCCTGCCCCTCCCCTGCCATCAGAAATACGATAAGTACCTGCACTGTGCCACGCCATACGGATAAAGAAGGGTCCGTAGTGTCCATAGTCAGCGTCCCACCAACTTTGTGAAGTGGTCATTAAGTCAAAAATATCTTGTTTCAGTGCTTTCAAATCAATCGAATTGAATGCTTCAGCATAATTGAAGCCTTTTTCCATAGGATTAGAAAGCGTAGAATGTTGGCGCAAGATGTTCAGCTTCAACTGATTAGGCCACCAGTCGCGGTTTGAAGTACCGCTACCTGCCGCTTTTTTAGAAACTCCACCCGTAAATGGGCATTTGCTCACTTCAGTTTGTTCGTTTGCCATGAGTATGGTTATTTTTTATTTTTTGATTAATGTATGATTCAAGACTATAACCGCCAAAGAGGTTGTTTGTTTAATCTTCATTCCTTTTTAACATGGCTTTTAGGTTGTAGCCTGTCAGTGCAGACATACCACCCACCAAACCGCCTATACAAGCTATCAAGACTATGAGTAAATTGCCACTCAATCCAAACATTTGAGAGATGCGCCCCAAGAGCAATCCTTCGTTTTGGCTATTCACAAAGAGCATATAGCCCAGCCAAACCAACGCTACACCGAAAAAGCCTGATAAGAAGGCATTGAAACTGCCCTTGCCTACCAGCAGTGCCGCAAGTGCGCAATCTACCATACACACCCACCAAAAGTCAGGCAATAAAAATTGGGTAATAAAAACCAACAGGGCTGTTACCAAAAAAAGCATGGGACGTAAAAAAAGCTATGAAAATCAAGGCTGTAAAATTACGCGCTTTTTTTGTTTTATGCAATTTGCAATGAAAAAAAATAATAGACTTCTTGCGAAAGTGCTATTTTTGATACCTCAACCCTGCCCTTCTCCAAATGGAGAAGGGTTAAAAAGACTTTCGCAAGAAGTCTAATTTGATACCTCAAACTGGTGCTAATCAAACCTAATGGCTCTGATAGGCTGTATCCGTGATATAGCGAGGGTAGGCAAGAGCAATACTATGCTTACTGTGATAAATACCAACACATTCACACCTAAAAATGCTGTCCAATTCCAAGCTATAGGTACGGTGTGCATATAGTAGTTTTCGGCATCAAGTGGTATGAAAGGGTAGTAATATTGTAAGTTACAAAAGCCCAAGCTCAACACATTGCCCCAAACCATACCGCGCAAAATCAATAACACACCTTTGAATATAAAAATGCGCCGAATTTGTGCATCAGTCGCTCCGATGGCTTTGAGTACACCTATCATTTGGACTCGTTCCATAATCAAAATAAGCAGAATCGAGATGATATTGATGGAGGCAACTATAAGGATAAGTCCCAAAAATATTTGGACATTTTTGTCTAAAAGATTTAACCACTCAAAAATAGGCAAGAACTTTTGGGTTACGGTTTCAGCACGCATCTCGTAGGTAAGGTGTTCGAGAACTTTATATACTTCGGTAGAATCAAGCTGGGCAAAGTTTTTGACACGAATCTCATAACCACCTACGAGTGTATCTGCCCAATTTTTTAGACGTTGAATGAAGCGTATATCACCAAACACGATACGCTCATCAAACTCCTCCATGCCTGTTTCGTAAATACCTGATATGGCAAGTTTACTGAATCGAGGGGCTTTTTGGTTTTGGACAAAAAATATACGAACTGAGTCGCCCACTTTGAGTAGGAGTTTTTGGGCTATTTTTTGGCTGATGACGATTTCTTTCTCGAGGTTTACGAACTTGCCTGCCCGCATATTTTCTTGAAATCCTGTATAGTCAAAGTCCTTGCCTACCCCTTTTAAGACGATACCCATGACTTCATCTTCGGTTTTTAGTACGCCAGCTTGGTGTGCATAGACTTGGAGGTGCGCAATAGGCTCAATGCTTTTTTTATCTTTTACTATGTGTGTATTGGTAGATAAAGGTACTTCTTGGTAAGAGTCTTTTAGTCCGCGCTGTGTAACGTTGATATGTCCGCCAAAGCTAAAAAGTTTGTCTTTTATCTTGGTTTGGAATCCCTCCAAAATGGCAAAGGCTAAAATCATGATGAATACGCCTATAGCTATGCCTGCTATCGCAATGTAGGTTACGATAGCGGAAAAAGAGCCTTTGAGGGTATTTTTTTCTAAACGGCGGGCTATAAAAAGCGGAAAGTTCATGAGGCAAAGATAGGTATTTTTATTCAAAAATCATCATCACAATGCCTATGTCATCATAAGGCAGGAAGCCATATTTTTTGTCCAATACAGTACATTTTCTGTAGAGCATATTGGGCAAATGCTTCCATTGGTCATCAAAAAGTAGGTATTGCACAGGATTGAAGTCGGCAGGCAAGTCCGTTTGAAAGCTCTTGAAAGTGTCAATGCCATCTGTAGAAACTACAACTCGTGTGGGGTTTTGGATAGTATATACATTTTTTTGGCGTTTCCACCATGCCTCAAAAGTATCTTTGACATAATATCCCCAGTAGTCAGGCGTATTTTGTTGGTCTATCTCTATCCATTCCTCATTCAGCAACACGAACCCGTCACCTACTACCAATATTTCGCACGTCTGTTTTTGTTTGTCATAGCACGCCACAAGCGCAGTAGCCAGCACCTCCTCCTCCTCCAAAGCCAAAGTAGCTACTGCATCTTTCAAGTCCTGAAAGGCGTGTTTGAAGATATTTTTTAGACCTCTGTGCGAAGCATTTTTGCGTATAATTTTGCCCAAAAGTGCCGAAGCAAAATGCGACTCTGTGCCTGAAGAACAGCCATCAAAAACAGCCACTACACATTGTGCCTCGTCTTCATGAGTGATGGCAAAATCTTCACAATAAACAGGGTGCGACTCGCCTTTGCGCAACAGCGTATATAAATTCATAACAAAATCAGTCAAGGAATGAAATGCGTTTCTTTTTATCTTCAGGACTTAGCTCAAACTGTGAGGGCAAAACACTGCCTTCAAACGTAGGCGAATAATGTATGGCTTCTTTGCCATTTTCTTGCCGCAATTTTAGCTTGAAGCGCAAAAGTGTCTTGAGTGTTCCTTTGTATCGTGGCGCGACAGTCATGAGTGCTTTTGTAGGCTCAAGTGTGTACACGCCGTTTATGGGAGGCAAAGCGGCAGTTCCCCATTGTTCTGTCCAATATTCTACAGGTCGCCATCTGCCTTTGGCATCACGCGCCTCTTGAATCATCAGGATACTGCCATTTTGGGTAACTAATTTTTGGGTTTTACCTGTTTGGTTTATCAAAAACCAGTGCGTGAGTGTCGGTTGCTGTTTGTCTGGTTTGGCTATAAAGTAAATTTGGGGCGTTTGAGTCGGTGGGGCAGGCAAGGCAATGGCAGGTACAGTAAATTGATACCAAGCAGGCTTCATAGTCAGGTGGTTTACTTCTAAAGTCGGATAGAGTGTAGAATCTCCTACGATAAGCTGGTGTTGAGAAGGTACTTTGTCTTTGTGGGTAGTATAGATGAGCCAGGTGTTGCCACACAACAACACGCCTGCTGTGAGGAATAAGAACCAATATTTTTTGGGCATAAATTACTTAAAGTGTCGAATTTTGCAAAATTGCATAATTCATGTGTAAAGAGAGCAAATTTTTCGCCAAAAAATCAAAAAAAAAGTAGTTATATTTGCACTTCATTATTTTAATCCACTATGGAAAATATAAATTTGCAACAAACAGACAATACACCCGCGATTGACTTCAACTTTGAAACAGGTATGTTGCAGGTAAAAGGCACTTCTTACCCCGAATATGCAAAGGAATTTTACGAACCCATTTTGCAAAGCCTGAAAGAGTATGCCATCTTGCCTACCGCACCCAAGACGACTGTCATATTCAAGTTTCATTACTTCAATACAGGCACCAATTCGTTCATTACAGGCATTTTTAAAGAGTTAGAAAAATTGCACAAACAAGGACACACCCTGAAGATAGACTGGTATCATGAGCGTGATGATGACGATATGCGCGAATTGGGCGAATATTTTGCTACCTTGACTTACCTGCCCATAGAAGTAATTGATTGTGAAAACTTTGATGAGTAAGGCTTAAATCACAGTGGGAGGCTTGAAAATAATTTCTTCCTTGCCTACCCGCGCCGTGATTTGGGCAATGCCGCCATTTTCTAATACAATCGTAAAACTGTATTTTTTTACTAATTGCTTGAAGAAGCGCACCTCTACTGTAGATTCGAGTACGATTTGGCGCGTATGGTGCGTGTCATCTATGCGTTTGTACCGAAGTTTGTAACTTGCCTGCGTGAGCGGTAGGAAAGGCGCGAGTGCATCATTCAAGACGTTGTAAGGGCTTACAAAAAGGTCGAGCGGAAAGCTATCCGTTATCTCTACTTCTTCATAAAATCCTTGCAAAACTTTGTAACAAGCCAAATAAAAATAAAATAAAGCAGATTTTTTATCGCCTTCAAAATTTGTAAAGTAAAACATAGTGCCGTCATGCACAAAGTAGGCAAGGCTTTGGGTAGCGGGACAGTACAAATAAGAGGCATTGTAAGCATCAGTATGGCATTGCCACAAAGCCGCCAAGCCCTCGTTTTTCAGGGCAGGCAAGAAATTGAAGGCTTCCTGCAAAAGCGGATTCAAGGCAATATTTTCTATAAATTCGCCTTCTTTGGGTACTTTGAAGCATTGAAGGACTTTCCTACCTTGCCTGCCCGACAGGTAATAGCCGAGCGGGTAGGCAAGGGTTTTTGCCCCCACCGCAGGCAAGGACTGTAGCTGAAAATGTAAATGCGCTACAGGCGAACGCCCTGAACTCCCACAGTTTGCTATCCAGTCGCCTTTACGTACATAGTCGCCTATATTTACCCTAAAGCTGAACTTACGCAAATGACTGAGCTGTGAATACAGCCCTTCGGCGTGTTTGATGACTATGGAGTTGCCCCAATTTTCGGTAGTATTTACCTCCCCTACTTCGTTTTCTTCTGTAACATTCGTGATGGCTACTACCCAGCCACTCGCAGGGGCTGTAACGGGTTTATTGAAGGCATAATAGTCTTCTTTGCGCAATCCATCGCGGTTGTATTGCTTCATTTCCTCATCTACTATCACAAAATCAAGGGCTTCAGCCCATTCGCCCAAGTGCGTGTGCTTGCCTGTATAGCCTTGTGAAACTATCCATTCTCCAAAAAAAGGTACTTCTATGGGTATGTACCAAAGGTTTTTCAGGCGTTCGTTGTGGTTGGATTGGCGATAAAAATTCTTTTCAGGCGAAAAGTATTGGACAAGGCTCAGTTGCGGGTTTTGATTGAGGGGGCGTTGCCGCAAAGCCCACAAAAACATCAAACTTGTAAGTACAAAAGGGAGTGAATAGGCGGAAGTGTGCAAATGTGTAAAAACGTGCTGAAGCCCTTGTGCCAAAAGTATCGTACAAAACACCGCCAAAGTAGCCGTAACGAGTGAACTCCACGAAGGGACTGTATAATATGTCCCTATGGCTGTAGCTATGATGATGTAGTTGAAGCCTGCATGAAAAGCCAACAGTTGCGCTACATCTATCCCCGAAAACCAATAAAACCCAAAAGCCACACTGTAGCCCCACAAAGCATACAAAAACGCCAACCGCGAATGTATCCAAAGCCCCAACCCTACCAAAAAACCTGTAAAAATGTTGTTTTGGAAAAATATCACGCTCAAAGTCTGAAGAAAAGCGTGCAAGAAAACAGGCAAAAGCTGTCCATTCAGGTATTCATACCAAGCAAGTCCTTCCTTGCCTGCCCACGCATAGAGTGTATTCAGGTAATAGACCTCAAAAGTAGTGGTTTGGATAGTGTGCATACTCAGCAAGGCAGGCACTACGCCCCAAAACGTACACAAAAAAGGCAAACTCAAAAAAGGAAAGTTGTATTTTTGCAGGATATTCCACCAAAAAAGCGTACACAAAAAAGTGATGCTCGATATCAAAAATACCATCACAATCATCTGTCCGCTCGGATTGTAGAGTGCGCCCAAGCCCAGCCCTGTCATGAGCGGATTGTAGGCAAGGGTGGCATCTTTGATGAGTGCGGGATTGTAGCGCAAAAGCCTTACCCAAAGTACCGCACTCCCCCACCCCAATACACCACAAAAACCCGAAAATGGGTGCAGAAAGGAAGCAAATAATAGCATTGCCCCAAACCAACGATTGTAGGAGTAGAAAAGTGAACTGTATGCATGGAGTAAACTTATGAGCATAGGGGATTTATGAAATTAGCTTATTCGTTTTTGTATATTTTCTTCACTCAAGCGTGTATGCAATACTGCTCCACGAAAGCGCGGTTTCGGGCTGTGCTTGATATACCTGCAAACACTTTTCTAAAAATTCTTGAGTCGCTTGAGGCAAGTTTTGCGTATGGCTGGCTGATATGATTGTCTGACAATTTTTGTGGAAAAACATTTTTTGAGCAAGTTCGGATTTAAGAAACGCCTTTTTTGCTCAATAGGATAGGGTTTTAAACCCTATCCTATTGAGCAAAAAAAACTACCACAAAAATTGTCAGAGAACCGCTGATATTATCAATGCTCACAAAAGAAGTTTTTTTGAGCATTTCAATAAAAACTGACGCTATTGCGTCATCTTCTATGGTGAGTTCTATTTTTTGCATATTGATTTTTGCTTCTCTTTGTAACGAAAAAATTAGTGAATAAGTACCAAAACAAACACGAAAATTGGAAAAATGTGGTTCGCGTTTCCACAAACCACAAAAAATAACAAATCAACCAAGTCTATTTCAACAAGCCTGTAATGTGTTTCCAATACAATGCTTGCGCAAAATCGTGAGCCGTTTTGCCACTTTTTGTTAAAAGTTCTTTTTTCGCTCCTAACTGCAATAAAACCTCTATAGTGGTACGATTGCCTGCTATAGCTTCCCTGTGCAAGTATGTGTACCCCAATTCGTCTTGTGTATTGACTTCTTGAGGGTTTTGGGTAAAAAATTCCTCGCATTGTTCTCTCATATTCCTACTCATGGGGTGTTCCTCCAAATTTTCAGGGTGTTCATCTTGTTGGTGAGCAATTAAGACCTCTTTGAAATCGCCAAAATCTATGCCCCATGCTTCATCATGCGATGCTCGTTCTTTTTCAGTCATTTGAGAACGAAGAACTTGTATGGTAAACCCGCCATAATTTTTGCCTTGTAATACAAAGAGCCAGTCTACCACTTGTGTCAAAGGCACATGAACATTATCACCAGCCTTGATGCGGAGAATGTATTGTGGCTCATTAATCAAAACACCTGAAACAAACTTACCATCAAAATCTATTTCATTTACCCACATAAATTCTGAGTCGTTACTATCTTCTTTTGAGAAAGCTACTTTCACACAAGCCATTTCCAAGGCAGGTATGATGCGGCGATATTCCCATGAAAGTTCACGCCAAAAATAAGGGAAAGTTTCTTGAGCTTTCACGTATGCGGCTATCATAGCGGCATCTTTATTTTTTGAATAAAAAATACGTTTTTCGTTCATAATTTTGATGATTTTTAATTTTTACGAAGTGATTCGCATTCCCATGTACAGTTCATAAATCTTAAAAATGAATAGTGCTATCTAACATCTTTGAAAATAACTTTTCTAAAATAGATGCCTGATGCCCTATAAACTTAAAAATAGATGGATCTACAATAGTGATTCTAATAGAAAGCCCATCTTCTATCCAAAGCCTTTTGTGTTTGAAGGTAGGCAAGATTTGATGCCAACTTGATAAATGACTGTCATCAACACATTTTGGATAATAATTTTGCATATATTCCAAATGCACATAATCATAGTTTGTTTGCTCATCTATACCGCATTTGTAAGGTGTAGGGTAATATTCATAGTCGTCATCTCCATTAAAAAGGTATAACTTTTTATACAATTCGTCAATATCTATAAAATCCAAATCAGGAAATTCAAATGAACCTTGTGAAGGTTCTAAATTTAAATAAAGTATTTCGTCAAATTGAAGTACCCCATAAATGTAGTTTCGCACTATTTGCGCATCAATCTTGGTAGATTCTAACAAGACGCACAAATTTTCTATTTCTTCCGCAGTGTAATTCATATATTTTGAAAATGTGGTTCGCGTTTCCACGAACCACGAAAGATAAAGAAAGTTCCCCCTTCGGGGGTTAGGGGGCTTTAACTCAACCCCTCAATTTG
>JAAFJK010000786.1 GCA_013298105.1 Cytophagales bacterium | reverse complement strand
CCAAAATGGGACTTTGAAGAAAAGCGACATTTATGGCAGTAATTGGCAAATCAACGCGGCAGACTTTGGGACACAGGGCTTTGCGTTTGCGCTTACGGAGGGCGTAGGCGAGAGTACACGCCCCAGCCTTATATTTTACAGCACCTCATTTGTAGAAAAGCGCAAACGCACACTGACCTTTTTAGATGGAAAGGCTACAGATGTAGCCACTGTTTTGAATAACAATGGGGCAGATGCGGGGCAGGTATTGGTGGGCAATTATACAGAGGATTTTACGAACGAGAATGGCATTACTCAACCCAATAAACACGCTTTTATTGCGCGGTTGAATGATTTTGGTTTTATGCAATGGGGCAACAGTGCCGAAACGGAAGAACAACGCATAAGAAGGGTAAGTTTTTATACAGAGGAGTTTACGCGCGTACTTCAGATGAAAGAAAGCAACTTGCCTACCGCTGCCGATGTATTCATAGCCATAGGCATACACAAAAACCCACTTTCGGGCAAAGATATTTTACTCTGCAAATATGATGCGCAGGGTGTTTTAGTGTCTTATAAGCTGATAGGCAATGCAGAAGATGAGGAGGCTGTAGATGCAAAAGCTATTTCAAAAACAGAGTTTATCATTTTTGGGACTACTCAAAGCACGCTCGCACCCAAACGCCGTAATTTTTATCTCCTGAAGCTGAATAACAATTTAGAGTAAACATGGCTACCAAACTTCCTTATGGTATTGGACACTTTCCTACCGTAATCTATGACAAATTTGCGTATATAGACAAAACGCGCTATATCGAGGAGATGGAAAATCTATCTCCCCGCTATTTCTTTTTGTTGCGTCCGCGCAGGTTTGGGAAAAGTTTGTTTATCTCTATGCTTACCTACTATTATGACGTAAACCAAAAAGATAATTTTGAGCGACTGTATGGCGACTTATACATAGGCAAGCACCCCACACCAAAAGCAAATGCGTATTGGGTACTGAATTTTGACTTTAGCGGTGTAGATACGCATAGTTTTGAAAGCACTTATCAGGGTTTCTTAGCCAAAGTAAGGGCTGGTGTGCAAGATTTTATGTATAAATATAATTTTCCAACTCAAGACAGAGAAGATACATTGGCTAATCGAGTCCCGAATGAAATGTTAGGCAATCTCTTGGGCTTGTGTAAAAATCGTGCAGATGCCTTGCCTGTATATATTTTGATAGATGAGTACGACCATTTTGCGAATGAGATTTTAGCGTTTCGGTTCAGTGAGTTTTCTACGATGGTTAGCCAAAATGGTTTTGTGCGCAAGTTTTATGAAACTATCAAAACAGGGGCGATGGAAGGCATTGTAGGACGTTTTTTTGCTACAGGTGTTACGCCCCTTACGCTTGACAGCATGACGAGTGGCTTTAACATTACGATAGACCTTTCGAGAGATGTGCGCTTCAATGAAAGTATGGGCTTTATCTATTCAGAAGTACAACAGTTGGTGGATTTGGTATGTGCAGACCAGACTTGTGATAAGGCACGCATTTTTGCGGACATGAAAAGCTGGTACAATGGTTATATTTTTGAAATAGATGCAACTCATAGGATTTATAATTCAGATATGGTGCTGTATTTTTTGAACCAACTATCCGCAGACAGGGGCTATCCCAGAACTTTGTTGGACAAAAATATCGCCTCAGATTATAGCAAAATAGCGCGACTTTTCAAAATAGGCAACGAAACAGAGAATTTACAAGTTTTGGAGGTATTGATAAACGAGGAAGTAGTGCATGGCAATATCACAGAACTTTTTAATTCATCTATAAAATTCACACAAGAAGACCTGATAAGTTTGTTGTATTACATGGGTTTTTTGACATTGCAAAAGCCACGTTTGTCTGGTTTTTATTTCGAGATGCCCAATTATGTCATCAAAACGTTGTATTTAGATTTCTTTTCGGCGTATTTGAGCGAGAAAATAGGGGAGGATTGGTTTGATATGCGAAGTTTGCAAGAGGCAGTATTGGCTTTAGCCATCGAAGGAAACCCTGAACCAATAGCAAAAGAGTTGCAAAGTGCCTTGAAAAAATTGAGCGGGCGCGATGCTATTCAGTTTGCAGAAAAGAACTTGAAAGTGATTTTGGTAACACTGCTGAATATGTCGAAGGCATATTTTGTAAAAAGCGAATATGAGGTAGAAAAAAAGTTTATTGATGTGTTATTGCTTAAACGTCCTCCTATCGAAGTGGCTTATCAGTATGCCATAGAACTGAAATACTTGCCTAAAAAAGACGCGAAAAAGAAAGCGGCTGTCAGGGAAGAAGCTATAAAACAGTTAAACGGTTATTTGGCAACCGAAGAAGTCCAAAAATACGAAAACTTGAAAGCGTTTATACTATTTTTTGTAGGAGAAACGTTTGAACTTATTGTAGTAAGATAAACACAAACTATACAAAATTCATGAGGTTATTTAAACCGTATAAAATTATGAAAAATCTTTTTACTTTCCGAATTTTCCTATTTGTTTTTACCTTCCTTGCCTACGGGCAGGCAAGTGCGCAAAACAATGGACTAAATTTTAGTGCCACGGGTTTGAACAATGTTTCCATTCCTCATAACGCCAATTTGAATAGTCCGAGTACAGGCTTTACAGTGGAGGCGTGGATTAGAACTTCTCAAAATGCAGCCGAAGCTACTATCATTAATAAATACAATGCAGGTGGTGATGGTTGGATGTTGGCTGTAAATAATGGACAACTTATGGGCTGGCATCAAGGTATGCCTTTTACTACCTCTACCACTTTTGTCAATAATGGGCAATGGAGGCACGTGGCTATGGTAGTAAATGCTACACAAAAAATATTGTATGTAGATGGCGTTGCGATAGATACACAAACAGGCACAAAAACCAATCCTGCCAATATCTTACCTGTTACGATAGGAAATTACCCAAGTGCAGGAAGTAGATATTTTAATGGAGATATAGATGAAGTTAGAATTTGGAATGTAGCCAGAACTCCAACTGAAATTGCTAACAATAGAAATGTAGAAATTCCCGCTAATTCATCAGGATTAACGGCTTATTATCGTTTTAATCAAGGCACAGCAGGTGGCACAAATACAGGCGTTATGACACTTCCTGACCTTACCACAAATGCTTACGATGGTACTTTAAATAATTTTACACTTTCAGGTAGTACATCAAATTGGGTAACAGGTTTTGCTACTACAGGGTCTTTCCGAACTACAGGCAATGCTAATTTTACTTCTGCGACAAATTGGGAAACTTTTAATGGCTCGGCTTGGGTAGCGGCGGGTGCTTCGCCTTCTAATTTAGCCTCTACTATTATAGTGCAAAGTGGACATACGGCTACTGTAGATATCAATATCACTTTAGATGAATTTGTGATAGCAACAGGTGGGGCTTTGCAAGTCAATACTACAAGAACGCTTACCTTATCAGATGGTACAGGTACAGACCTTACTGTCAATGGTTCGATAGACATACAAGGGACAGGTATCATCAATGGTACAGGGAGTTTTCTCTTGGCAAGCGGGGCTACATTAACTACTTCTAACACAACGGGTTTGAGTGCAGTGGGCAATACAGGGGGCATTACTTATACCAATGGTGCAAATTATGTATTTAACGGTACTGTTTCACAAAATGCTAATAATCCCGCCTCGTTAGTTGCTAATAATATTACAATAAATAACAGTGCAGGGGTTGGGTTAGGGGTAAGTCTAACTGCTAATCTTACTATTACAGGAACACTCATACTTACCTTAGGTGATTTTTTGGTGCAAGGTAATACACTTACATTTCATACAAGTAATATTCCTATAATAAAAACAGGTGGATTCCTTAATACAAATTTAACTACAAGTACGCTTATATTTGGTATAGGAGGGAATGAAGATGCTTTTACAATGCCTGCTACATTATTTTCAGGAAGCACAAGAGGGAATATTACGATGAATCGTATAAATAAAATTACATGGGCAAATAGCAATGTTTTTTTTAGTGGAACTATTAATTTGATACAAGGAGAACTTGATTTATCTACCGCTTTTTCTTATACCTTTTCTAATGTAATTTTTACTCGTACTAATGGAACCTTACGACTTGGAACTCTCGCATGGTCACTAAATACTGCAAGTGTTGTATTTCCAGATAATATTTTTTCTGTACCACCTACTCCAAATACAATTAGTTTTAATAATACAGGTGGAGTGACATTAAATAATCAAAATATTACTATTCAAGGATTGACTGCATCAGGAACTTCAACAGGACAATTGGTCAAGGGTACAGGTACATTAACTATTAATAGTTCATTATCTTTAAATAGGTCTTTTGAAAATGGCACACCATCTAATGCTTTATTAAGCGGTTTTACAGGAGTAGGCACTGATATATTTTTTGGTTCAAATATTACTCTAAGTTATAACAAAACAACATCTGGCAATATTAATACAGGTACATTTTTACCAAGTATAGTAAATAATTTAACTATTAATCACACTGCAGCTACAGGTAATGCTGTAATTTTGACTAATAATACTAATATTACCTCTAATTTAACACTTACTTCTGGTATTTTTGATATTTCAGGTAGAACACTCACTTTTCAAAATGGTAATACACCTATACTTCGAAATGGAGGAACACAAACAGGTACTATCACTACCAGCACAAGTACCAACTTAATTTTTGGTACAAACGGCAATATAGGAGGAACTATTTTTACTATACCCGCAAATACTTTCACAACTGCACCTACTATCAATAATTTTACTATAAATCGAGCCAATGCACTTACTTGGAATAACCAAAACCTTACTGTAAATGGTACATTTACACAAAGTAATGTGGGCACATTTAATTTGGGGACAGGAACACTTGCCTACGCAGCCGTAGGAAGTACACTCCTTTATAATAACAGTACGGTTAATAATTACAATTATATAGTGGGAGTAGAATTTCCTGCTACAAACCCGCCTCAAAACTTAACCGCTAATTTGACAGGGACAGGTACACAAACCATTGTCTATCCTAATTTGGTGCGTACTATCACAGGTGCGTTTACGGTAGCAAGCGGA
>JAAFJK010000179.1 GCA_013298105.1 Cytophagales bacterium | reverse complement strand
CCACCCTTCTACCCCACACCCTTCTACCCCATGTTAGACAAAGACGGTATAGCCAAGCGCATAGCGCAAGAACTCAAAGACGGATACTATGTAAATTTGGGCATTGGTATCCCTACTTTAGTAGCCAATTATATCCCTGAAGGTATGAATGTAGTGCTACAATCCGAAAATGGACTGCTCGGCATAGGACCCTTTCCCCAAGAGTCTGAAGTAGATGCCGACTATATCAATGCAGGCAAGCAAACCATTACTACCCAAATAGGCGCATCTATATTCAGCTCTGCGGACAGCTTTGCAATGATTCGTGGTGGACACATCGACCTTACTATCTTGGGGGCTATGGAAGTTTCTGAAAATGGCGACATCGCCAACTGGAAAATACCCGGCAAAATGGTAAAAGGCATGGGTGGCGCGATGGACTTGGTCGCCTCTGCCAAAAATATCATAGTCGCTATGCAACAAGTAGATAAATATGGCAAATCTAAAATGCTCAAAACCTGCACTTTGCCACTTACAGGCGTAGGTTGTGTAAAAAAAGTCATAACTGAGCTGGGGGTCTATGACATCCAGGCGGTTTCAAACTCCTCGAACGTGCCAAAGGAATAACCATCGAGCAAATCCAAGAAGCTACTGAAGGTACACTCATCATAGAAGGCGAAATACTCGAAATGCCCTATTAAAAGGTTTGAGGTAAGAGGTACGAAGTACGTGCTTTTGATGTACCACAAGCAACTTAAAACAAAATAAAAAACTAAACTCATGTTACTGGACTTTGAACAACCTATCGCTGAACTTGAGAAAAAGTTAGCTGAAATGAAAAGGGATTTTGCCAACAATGGACAAGACCCTGATATAAAAGAAGGCATACAGCTCATTGAGAAAAGCCTTCATAACCTTAAAAAAAATACCTACGAAAATCTTACTCGTTGGCAGAGAGTACAGCTCTCAAGACACGCCGAACGCCCCTATACACTCGACTATATAGAGGCTATGTGTGATGACTTTGTGGAACTGCATGGCGATAGACAAGTCGCGGACGATAAGGCTATGATAGGTGGATTTGGCAGTTTAGATGGAAAACCAATACTGTTTATTGGTCATCAAAAAGGCAGAAATACCAAACAAAGGCAGTTCCGTAATTTTGGTATGGCAAACCCCGAAGGCTACCGCAAAGCACTTCGACTTATGAAAATGGCGGAAAAATTCAATCGTCCTATCGTGTGTCTGATAGATACGCCCGGCGCGTTTCCTGGCATCGAGGCTGAAGAACGCGGACAAGCTGAAGCCATCGCCCACAATATCCGCGATATGTTCATGCTCAAAGTCCCTGTAATCTGTATTATCATAGGCGAAGGCGCGTCTGGCGGTGCGCTTGGCATAGCCATAGGCGACCGCGTACTGATGCTCGAAAATACTTGGTACTCTGTCATCTCTCCTGAATCCTGCTCCTCTATCCTTTGGCGTAGCTGGGACTACAAAGAACAAGCGGCAGAAGCCCTGAAGCTTACTGCCAAAGATATGCAAGGCAATAAATTGATAGATGGCATCATACCTGAGCCACTTGGAGGTGCACACACCAATCCTGCACAAACCTATCAAACCGTAAAACAAACCATTTTAGACACACTCAAAACCCTCGAAACACTCTCGCCCGAAGATAGAATCATGCAACGCATTGACAAGTTTACGGCTATGGGTGTATATGAAGAAAACATTTAACAGGGAACATTTAACATTTATCACTTTTTTGATTCTTAAAAAGTTATGGTTGTCTGACAATTTTTGTGGAGAGAAAAAAGAGCAGGCTTTGTCTTCTAAGCAAAGCGAAGGAACTCGTTGTGAATCAACGATTTGTGAGTGAACTACGCGATTGTTCACTTTGCTCACAATGACAAACTCGATACTTCCACAAAAATTGTCAGACAACCAAAGTTATTACGGGATTTACTAAAATCTCTCGTGTAGCTATGCTGCAAGAACTCCTTGTTTAGCAAAAGCGTGGCTTATTTTTGGATAGTTTCGAAGAGCGATAAATGTTAAATGTTCCTTGATAAATGATAAATGTTCCTTGATAAATGTTAAATGATATGCGTATTGGAATTTTTTTTGGTGGACAATCACGTGAACGCGAAGTTTCTTTCGCGGGTGGTCGCACCGTATATGATAACTTAGACAAAAACCTCTTTGAACCTGTCCCTATTTTTGTGGACAGCTTAGGCAATTTTATACAATTAGATTGGCAATACCTTTATAAAGGCACTATCCGCGACTTCTACCCCCCTATAGAAATAGTCAAATCGAAGGCTCTCCCCTCCCCTATTCAGATTTATGTTGAGTCATTAGGCGAGTTAAAAGCTGAGGAATTAGACAATGTTATTGCAAAAGTTGGTAAAAAAATAACTCCTGAACAATTCAAATCTTTGTTTGATGTAGCCTTTCTTGCCTTGCATGGGGCTTATGGAGAAGATGGCAGTTTGCAAGGTCTTTTAGAATGGTACAATATTCCCTATACAGGCTGTGGCATCTTGCCTTCGGCTATTGGAGTGAATAAAATTGCGCAAAGTGAAATTTTGCGTGGGGCAGGTTTTGCGCGTCCCGAACAAATCAAAATAACCAAAGAAGCGTGGTTTTCGCAAAGCAGGCAAGAAATTTTCGAGGATTTGCAAATAGAATTGGGCTTGCCTTTAGTTATCAAATCGCCGCATCAAGGTTCGTCTATAGGCGTGGCGGTGCTTCGGGAGGCAAGTCAGGCAAGGTTCGAGGCTTATGTAAACCAAAGTTTTTTTATAGAAGAATTGCCAAGTGAAGTATGGCTACAGAAGTCTGACCGCGAAAAAACGGCTTACCTTATGCGCCTTACGGACTTGCGGGAGGGTTTGGGTTTTCCGTTGAGTTTAACCTCCCTCCCCAGCCCTCCCTCCATTTTGGAGGGAGGGAGCAATGCTCTCCCTTTGGGAGAGCGTGGGAATTCCCCCCTCCAAAATGGAGGGGGGCAAGGGGGGAGGTTTCTTATCTACCACCCCGAAGACCTCCGCAAAAAACTCGATATGCTCGCTGAAGCAGGGCGAACTTTCCTGCTGACTGCCGAAAGTAGCGAAAATGAGGTTTTGATAGAACAATATATAGAAGGTAAGGAATTTTCGTGTATTGTGATAGAAAATGAGGCAGGCGAGCCTGTTTCCTTGCCTCCCACTGAGATACGCAAGTTTGGAGATGTGTTTGATTATCGTGGAAAATACTTGCCTGGTATGAGCAGGAAAGTAACGCCTATGGACGAATTGCCCGAAACTGTACGCGCATCAGGCAAGAATGTCAAAGAC
>JAAFJK010000101.1 GCA_013298105.1 Cytophagales bacterium | reverse complement strand
TAAACAAAAAAACACCTATATTACAGGGACTTTCCTCACTACTACAGGCGACTACAGGTATCTGGAGGGCGTGGCGGTAGGCAAGGATTTTTTGCTTTCGGCTTTTGATGGCAATCATGCTTTTTTATTCAAGGCAAAAGCTACTGATGGTGGTGTGCTGGCTGGGGAGTTTTGGGCAGGCAAGGGCGGTTATGAAACTTTCACTGCCCTCAAAAACGCAAAGGCTTCTTTGCCTGATGCAAACGCCCTTACCTACTTGAAGGCAGGCTATGAACGGCTGGAGTTTAGTTTTCCGAATCTTGATAATCAACTTGTGAGCCTGCAAGACGACCGCTACAAAGGGAAAGTAGTGATTATCCAAATCCTTGGTTCGTGGTGTCCAAACTGTATGGACGAAACTAATTTTCTTGCACCTTACCACGCCAAATACCAAAAGCGTGGACTCGAAGTCATTGGACTTGCCTACGAACGAAGTAAGGATTTTGCACAAGCGAAAATACGCTTGGAAAAGCTCAAAAAACGCTATAATATTTCTTACGAATTGCTTGTAGCGGGTATCAGCGACAAAACTGAAGCGGGCAAGACCTTGCCTGCCCTGAGTGCGGTTTTAGCCTTTCCTACTACGATTTTTATAGATAAGCAGGGCAAAGTCCGCCGTATTCATACAGGCTTCTCAGGGGCAGGAACGGGAATTTATTACGAAAAGTTCAAAGAGGAATTTCGAGATTTTGTGAACCAGCTTTTGAAGGAATAAGGGGAAAGGGTGGAAGGGGGGACGGGGGAAACAATTACAGTTTGATAACGACATAAATAATTAGTATTCAACCATCGGCAGTGGCTTTAGCCCTGCCTATAGTTCTCAAAGGCATAAAATAAGACTACTTTGATAACGAATTTAAAGATTAGTAACGTTTTTGTGCATACTTTTGGCACGCGGATAACGCAGATTAAGCGGATTTTTACGGATTTTTTATATTTCAGAAATTAAAAAATCCGTTGTCATCTGTAAAATCCGCGTTATCCGCGTGCCTCTTTTACAAATTAATTGTGTCGTTATCAAAGTATAAACCTTCAACCCCTCAACCATTCAACCCTTCAACCCCTCAACCATTCAACCATTCAACCATTCAACCCTTCAACCATTCAACCATTCAACCATTCAACCATTCAACCCTTCAACCCTTCAACCCCTCAACCATTCAACCATTTCCCCTCCTCCACATTTTTCTAAAAAACATTTGCAAAATAACCCAAAAATACCTATATTTGCATCTCCAAAATTTTAAAAAAATATTTTTTGTAATGTTTTGTACGATTTTTGAGTATTCAATCACAATCAAACACATATCATCGTACATCAATTTTTTCTATAGCTTTATGAATACAAAAATAATCATTCTCGCCCTCAGCCTAAGCAGTATTGCCTATACAGCCCAAGCCCAAGAAATCAAAAGGGAAATGCGTGGTGAACAAGAGTATATCTTCTACAAGGTTCAAAAAGGCGAAACTGTATTTTCTATCTCGAAGAAATACAACATCAAAACAGACCTGCTTATAGAACACAATCCTGCTATAGCTCAAGTCATCAAAGCAGATGACATGGTATATGTCCCTGTAAAACCTCGCGTAAATCCCAAAGTCGAACCGCTCATGCGTGGCGCAGATGATGCTGAAGATGAAATAAAAATCGTCTATACCAAACACAAAGTAGCCAAAGGACAAGGCTTGATGGCTATAGCACGTATGTATAACATATCGCTCGACGAACTCAAAAAATGGAACGACATGGAGGAAGTGGCAAACCCGAGCATAGACCCAGACCAAGAACTGATAGTAGGTATCAGTACCTCAAAGTCTGCCAAAAAGAACAAAGAATCCAGAAACGAAACTGCCAACAACCAACCCAAAAATCCCGAACGCACAAACGATAAACCCGCCATCAAAAAAACGGAGCAATCACAACCCAATAAGATGCGTGGCGATGAGGACATTATCATTCATGAGATTGCCAAAGGCGAAACATTATATAAAATCGCCCAACTCTATGGTATGAGCGAAGTGGAGATAATGAACGAAAATAACCTAAGCAACAACATAGTAAAAACAGGCGATAAACTCAAAATCGTGGGGGCAAAAAAGAAACCTTCACAAGAAAACTTGCCTACCAAACCACAAAAAGAAACTGGTACAGATACAAACCAGTCCATGATAATTTATACTGTATCACAAGGCGATAATCTCAAAAAAATACAAGACAAATTCAATGTAAGCAGAGAAGAAATACGCTACTGGAATGGTATGGGTTATGAGAATACAACAGATGCCACCAAAAATATCATCACGCTTGGCGACCAGTACAAAATCTATATGCCCAAAAAAACGGAACATACCATACAAAAAGGCGAAACTATAGACATGATTAAACAAAAATATGGCATAGTTTCAGACCGCCCCCTCGAGAAATGGAATGGTGTTCAAAAAGGAAAACTCAAAGAAGCGTTTTTGGTAGGTAAGGTTATCACAATATTTCAACCCACAGGACCTCAATTGACTGAGGGCTACATCAAGGGAGAAGAAGCTCCTCTACCCAGCCTCAATACAAATGTATTGGAACAACCTAAAACACCCAAAGAACAAATCAACACACCCAACAATGCCACAAAAATACAACATACTGTAAAAGATGATCAAACGCTTTATGAAATATCTAAGATATACAAAGTGAATGTAGATGACATCAAAAAATGGAATAACATCACAGATGACATCAAGCCCTCACAGGTACTTGATATATATACCTCCAATGTAGCGGAAACACCAAAAAATACAAAACCAAACAATCCTTTCATTAAAAAAGATAACACGACCGAGCCAAAAGTAAAAGACAATAACTTTGACAAAGAAAATACAAACAAAAACAACATAGATCCAGCCAACATGGAAGACCTACTCAAGCCAAATACAGAACAACCCAAACCCAAAGAAACACCCAAACCCGAACCTCCCAAAAACGATACAAAACCTAAAGAAACTGAAAATACAGAAACAACCAGAGGGCTTCCTACCTCTACTGAAGTTGAAAATGCTTACACCAATCCAAAGGCTAAAGGTAATCTTGAAACTAATACCACCGAAAATAAAGCTGAAGCAGATGAGTTCGTAGAAAAAGGATTGGCTGAAATATTGACCACAGTCGTCAGCCCTCAACCAAATGTGGCTACACACAAGACCTTGCCTACAGGTACGCTTTTGATAATAAAAAATCCACTTACCAAAAAAACACTCACTGTCCAAGTAGTTGCACCTCTTACCAATGCCACCAACCCAAACACAATAGTCCAAGTTACGCGGGCTGTGATGGAAAAATTGGGCGTTCCTGATGACAAAACTGTAGAAGTAGAAGTAATTTCTGCCAAAAAATAAATAGACTTCTTGCGAAAGTGCTATTTCTGATACCTCAACCCTGCCCTTCTCCAAATGGAGAAGGGTTAAAAAGACTTTCGCAAGAAGTCTAATAAAAAACGCGCTTGTAAGAGCGCGTTTTTTTGGTTCTATGGGTGTATCAAGCACTAAATTTTTGCTTTTTCACTTCCTCAAAATGCGTATTGGGCATAAAACCCGCTTCGTCTGCCGAGTATTCAGGCTTCAGGCGTAAAACAAAATACGTCTGCACGTCTCCAATATTTTTGGCATAGACGAGTTCCGCTTTTTTCTCACACAAGAAAAAGTCTTTTACCAAATCGTAAGTAGTTTCTGTGATATGCACCTTGCCTACCTCGCCTGTACTCTCCATAAGGGAGGCAAGATTGACAGAATCGCCCCACACATCGTATGCAAATTTGACCTTGCC
>JAAFJK010000437.1 GCA_013298105.1 Cytophagales bacterium | reverse complement strand
CCTGATTTTATTGCAAATTGTGGTATGGCGCGTACTTTTGCTTACCTGATGACGGTAGAAGGCGAAGTAGCTATCACAGATGAGGCTATTTTTGGGGACATTTCTGAAACTATCAAAACCGCCCTACAGCACGTACACGCACATAACCCTACCAAAACACTCCTCACTGAAGCCGCTTTTGGCATTGCACTCAAGCAGTTGGTGTAGTTTTTCAGACTACTTGTTTAGGAAAGTTTGAATTTTTGGTTTCTTCGCGGTCTTTTTTTTCGGATTGCCAACCGAAAAAAAACGAACGTTTAACCAATACAGAACAGTAGTCTGGCAACAAATATAAATAATTGAAAATCAAAATTTTATTTTTCTCGGTCGGCAATCCGCTCGCGGTTGTCAATCCGAGAAAAATAAAAAAAGAAGTTTTTATTTTGAAAAAATCTTTTTCACTATCCAAAAAAGTAAAAAGCCCACAGGTCCGAGCATAAAAGTACCAAGCAGGCAAGGTACAAGTACGAGGTGTGGGATAGCCTTTTTTTGTCCTTCTTGAAAAATGTACGTACCCGCCACGAGGTCAAATGCCAGATAATGAAACCATGCCGCTACCATGAAGTAGTCGCTTTTACTGGCTGAAAGAAATAAGTTTTTGATGCCTTGCAAGGACGAGAAATCGGCTTGAGCTATCGCCCCCAAATTTGTAAACGCAATAACCGCATACAGTACCGCCAACAAAAGCACTACAGCATAACTTTGCGTAAGCATTTGCGTATATTTCCACTTTGGCGCGAGTAGCATCAGCAACCACGCAGGCAAGATAGCCAAATTGCCGATATTGAAAACAAGTTCTGGGTTCATTTTTAAGCTAATTGAATACTTTGTGAATCCGTAAAACGAATACCCAATTTTCGCGCTTCGTCATAGATAGGGTCGCCCAAAAATCCCATATTGGGTACGTCAGACATACAGTCAGTGATGACAGTGATTTTATTCGCCAAGTTAGGGGCATATTTGATGGCTTGCTTCAGACTTGTGGCTACACAATGCGACTTTGCCTCGCCTGCCAAATACACATTTTGATAATTTTCTAAAGTTTTTATGAGCGACTGGTTTAGTTGCGTTTCGGGGCGGTCGGCTATCGGAATCTGTGCCATGAATATTCCAAAATGCTCTGTAAGCGGATATGTACCTTTGGTTACGGCTTGGTAATATTTGCCCTTGCGTGTCCACGCTTTGAGAGCTTCCATGAGTTGCTCATCAAGCGAAGCTCCTTTTGAACCAATAAGACAATGCTCAGGCCATATCAAATGCGGAAACTCGCCTTGCGCCTCGAGGTCTGCCAAATATTTGATAGATTCTTTGGGATAAAAGCGCGGACTCCATTTGCCTTCGTTCACGTCTTTGAGGGTGATTTGGGTAAAGGCTGGGGGGAAATTGCCGTCCTTATCTTGCCAAAAAGCAGGGTGCGAAATGTCATTCACAGGGTGCGAATCGAGCGTAACGCAAATGTGGTCGACCTTGTCTAAGTTGTGGAGAATGATATTTTTCAGGCGTTCCATGTCTTTTTCAGCACCTGGCACGTATAAAGCCCCATGTGGACTACAAAAGTCATATTGGGCATCAATGATAAGAAAAGCATTTTGAGTACGCATAGATATTTACGATTTGAGATGTACGATTTAGGCTTCAAAGTAGTTTTGAATAAGCAAATGTATGACATATTTTGGACTTTTCTATATAATTTATCTTTTTTTTAGTTTGTGCAAAATTATAGGTAGCTTTGGGCGTTAAAAATATATCTATGAAAAAATTTTCCTTCTTGGTGTGCTTGCTGATAGCATTGCCCCTTGCCTGCCCAGCGCAAGAAAACGCCCCCACTGCGGAGGCAGTCCTGAAACTTGCCTACACGCAGGCAGGCAAGGACAATAAAAATGTATTGCTAATGTTCCACGCTTCTTGGTGCGGGTGGTGCAAAAAGATGGACAAAGCCCTGCAAGATGAAACTTGCGCCAAGTTTTTCGAGCAAAATTTTGTCATTGTGCATCTCACAGTGCAAGAGGGAGAAACTAAAAAACACCTCGAAAACGAAGGGGCAGAGGCTCTTATGGAGGCGTGGGGAGGCAAGGGCAAAGGGCTACCTTATTGGGTAATCCTGAACTCAAAAGGAGAAATGCTCGCCAACGCGCTCATGCCCAATGGCGACAACACAGGTTGTCCTGCCCAAAAAGAAGAAGTAGCACATTTTGTAAACGTGCTCAAGAAAGTTACGAAAGTATCTAAAAAAGAAGCTGAAAGCATTACCAAACGATTTGAAAAAAATGCACAATAAAATCACGTATTCATGAAAAAAACGCACTTTTTTATATTCATTTTCCTCCTCCTTGCCTGCCCACGCGCCTACAGCCAAACGGACGTAAAAGCCCAAACGATACTTTTTGGAGGTTATCAAAAGTATAAAACATTTAAAAATGTCAAGATTGATTTTGCTTACAAAAGCGAAAACAAAGAGATGAATCTTGACCAACAATATACAGGCTCAGGCTATATACAAGGGCTTCGCCAAAGGATTTCTTATCCTGACTTTGAAGTCCTCACAGACGGAACAAATATCTGGACACATTACAAAAAAAATAAAAATGTATCCATCACTACCTACAATCCGAATGATGGTATGCTCACGCCCGAAGAAATCTTCAGAGAAGATTTTTTGCACAGTGGACTTACCTACAAATACATCTCTGACAATGCAAATGAAGCCCCAGCCGCAGGCAAGCAGGCTGACATCATAGAGTTTATCCCCAAAGAGGGCAAACGCAATTACCAAAAATTTCGTATTTGGATAAACAAAGAAACAAGCCTCATGGACAAATGGGTAATCTGGCTCAAAAACGGCACTGTAACCTCCTATACTGTAAGTATAACTCCAGATGTAAAGCTCGAGCCTAAATTCTTTGATTTTGACACCTCAAAACTGCCCAAAGACACCAAAGTCATAGACCGAAGGAAAAAATAGTTTTTTCAATGACCTCTCCCCTACCCTTCCTTTATTAGACTTCTTGCGAAAGTGCTATTTTTGATACCTCAACCCTGCCCTTCTCCAAATGGAGAAGGGTTAAAAATACTTTCGCAAGAAGTCTATTTTTGGGAGAGGCTACTTATTGTGGATATAAAAAATCTGATACTCGTGATTGAAGCGTATGAGGGCAGGCAAGTCGGTTCTGTTTTCCATGCTTTTTCCTTTGGGTTTGAAGCCATAGTCGAGTTTGAACGAAACTTTATAGGTACTATCTGTTTCATTTTCCCATTGGAAAGATGCCCAATCAATGTCGTGTTTTTCTTCCTCAATATTTTTCCACGTTACCAAATAAGAAGCACGAATATCGGGGGTAGGGCGCACTTTTTTGTAGTCAAAATAATCTACCCTTCGGGCAAAAAAAGGCTGAATCGTATCAAAGTTACGACTTTCTACAGCTTTGTAAAAAGCGCGTACTTTTTCTTTCAAAATAGTTGCTTCTTGGCTCAAGATAGGGTAGTGATAAAGTGCGTAAGGTCTTAAAAAAGCCAAATTGAAAGGATTGAAAGCCACTGTAGCCCCCACGCCCACTATCAACAAGATAAAAAGTATCAAACCCCACCAACCTTGCCTACGCCTTGCAGTTGAGCGTGGGCGCGTGAGTGGCACATATTGGTCTTCAGAATCTATAGGCGCACCTGTAATGGTTTTGACCATAGGATTGGGCATAGTCTGTGATAAGTGATTGAAAGATTGCCCTTGCAACGCACGCTTAAACTCCGCACACGACTGAAATCGCTCGACAGGGTTTTTGGCGGTCGCTTTGTCTATTATTTTTTGAATCCGCTCAGATACAGTAGGATAAAAAGTTTTGGCGCGTGGGAGAGGCGTATTTACGATTTGATGATAGACTTCGTATTCTGTAGCAGTTTCTTCATTGTAAGGACAACGCCCTGTAACCATTTGAAAAAGCGTAACGCCCAAGGCATAAATATCGCTTCGCTTATCGGCTTCAAGTCCTTTTACTTGTTCTGGACTCATGTAGAGGACAGTCCCCATGCGCGAGCCTGTTTTGGTCAGGCTTTTGCTACTGCCCGCGAGTAGTTTCGCAATCCCAAAATCCAATATTTTTACTTCTCCTGTGGGTGTGATAACAAAATTGGAAGGCTTTATATCTCTGTGGACTACGCCTTGTGTATGCGCATATTCAAAACCTTCTAATATTTGCAAATAAAATTCTATGGCTTTTTCTTCTGGGATAGGTCCAGAAACGGATTGTATATATTCGTCAAGTGGATTGCCTTGTATGTATTCCATGATTAGAAAAAGCCCGTTTGTAGCCTCCAAATAATCATATAAGCCCACAATATTTTTATGTTGTAAATGCGCCATCGTAGCCGCTTCGTTTTTGAAGCGTTCACGAATCATTTGATTATTTACAAGATTGGGGTGCAATGCCTTGATAGCGGCTTGCCTGCCCAGCTGTATATGTTGCCCAAGATAGACTGTTCCCATACCGCCTTCGCCCAGTATGGATAATATTCTATAATTTAAAATCTGTTCGCCAATCATGAAAATTATTTTTTGGCAAAGATAGCTTTTTTCTTGAAAAAAGCGCAACAGGGCAAAAGAAATTACTACAGCTTTTTTCTTGAAAAAAGCGCAACAGGGCAGAAGAAATTACTACAGCTTTTTTCTTGAAAAAAGCGCAACAGGGCAAAAGAAATTACTACAGCTTTTTTCTTGAAAAAAGCGCAACAGGGCAGAAGAAATTACTATAGCTTTTTTCTTGAAAAAAGCGCAACAGGGCAAAAGATATATACACATCATAAAATACTGGTTCTTCAAAAGTTATAGCCGAAGCCTGTCCGAGAATTAGTCATGCTGTAAGCATCTCGTGTCCCTTTAGTGGTCAGTCTTTCTTACTTGTTCGCGGTCTTTTTTTCGGATTGACAACCGCAAGCGGATTGCCAACCGAAAAAAACGAACATTTAACTAAGACTGACCACTACTCTGTGAATTTTAGTAAAGCCCGCTATAACTTTCTAAGAACCAAAATGCTTTTATGTGGTACATCAATCTCCGCAATCATTTGCAAAAATGGAAGCGCAGTTTTATTTTTTTGATAATCAATGCTTTAGAGATTAAACTACTTGCACCTTGCCTGCCCCGCATCACGCAAAATAAAGCAGAAATTATAGGGAACTTTGAAAAAATAATGCTAAATTTGTAAAAAACTATTCTTTCATCCATGAAACAGTCCCCCGAAAAAAAACACAGCCGTACCAAAATCATAGCTACACTCGGACCTCCTTCCGATTCTGAAGAAATCATGCTCCAGCTCATCGAGGCAGGAGTTGATGTATTCCGCCTTAATTTCTCACATGGCTCACACGAGGAGCATTTGGCGCGTATCCAAAAAATACGCAAAATAAACCAAGAACAAGGCAAAACTATCAGTATCTTGCAAGATTTGCAGGGTCCCAAAATCCGTACAGGTATGGTAGAAGGTGGACAAGTTATGCTCGTAGAAGGGCAGAGAGTAGAAATAAGCACCCGCGACCAAGAATCTACCGCTACCCACATCACGACTATATACAAGCCCTTGCCCAAAGATGTGCGCCCTGGTGATGCCATTCTGCTTGATGATGGCAAGCTGGAGCTGAAAGTGATAAGCACTGATGGCGAAGTAGTACAAGCCGAAGTAGTCTATGGCGGTTTACTAAAAAATAAAAAAGGCATCAACTTGCCGAATACCCCCCTTTCTACGCCCTCTCTGACTGAAAAAGATACCATAGATTTGATGTTCGGACTGGAGCATGACGTGGACTGGGTGGCACTTTCTTTTGTGCGTACTGCTACAGATATGCAACTCCTGAAGCACCTCATCAGGCAAAAAGGAAAAAACACGCGCGTCATTGCTAAAATTGAAAAACCTGAAGCCATTACGGAAGAAAATCTCAACGCCATCATCGAGGCTTCAGATGCAGTCATGGTGGCTCGAGGCGACTTGGGGGTAGAAGTGGGCATAGAGAATGTGCCGACTATCCAAAAAAAGATTGTCCGCAAATGCGCCCTGCTTGCAAAGCCCGTAATCATAGCCACTCAAATCATGGAAACTATGATGGACAATCCGCGCCCCACACGCGCTGAAGTAAGCGACTTAGCCAACGCGGTACTCGATGGCGCAGATGCAGTGATGCTCAGTGGCGAAACCGCCGCAGGTAAATATCCTGTGCGTGTGGTAGAAACGATGGAAACCATCATTCTGAATGCTGAACAAGAGGACAGCATCTATGGGCGCAATCAAGACCTCAAAAAAGAAGAAGGCGACAGTAAAAAAATATATAATGATAAAATATATGACTACAAAAATGATAACAATTTTGTAAATAACTCCCTGATACTTTCAGCTTCACGCTTAGCAACATACATAGATGCAAAAGCGGTTGTTTGTATGACATCTTCGGGCTATACTGCCTTTCGACTTGCCTCCCATCGCCCAAAAACAGATATTTTTGTGTTTACTTCAAATAAAGATTTGCTTACACAGTTGAATTTGCTTTGGGGTGTAAGGGCTTTTTATTATGATAAATTCGTATCTACAGACCAAACTTTTCAAGACATTCAAGACATCTTGGTGGAGAAGGGAGTAGTAGAAAAAGGCGACCAAATTATTCAGCTCGCCTCTATGCCTATAGAGAAAAAGTTGCGTACCAATGCCATTAAACTTTCTCAAATTTAGACTAAGTAGGCTTACGTACATCGTTTAGTGTGTACGTAAGTCTTATATTTTGTGCATTTTGACACTGTTTGGCGGCTTGGGTAGGCAAGGTATTTCTTGATTTATATCTTTGGCATATCCTTTGCGAATATATATGATATGAAAAAAATGTGTTTACTTTTTTTGACTATCGTATTCTTTTTTGAAGCAAAAGCACAATTTATCAATGGTTATGCCAAAGTTACAGCCATCAGTGGCTTGACTTTTACACTCTCCAACGTGAATGAAGTAAGCGATACCTTTGAAGATGGGGAAGACATCATCCTCATGCAAATGCAAGCCAATGTATTGGGCAATACTACCAACACAGCTAACTTTGGCGATATTTCTGCCATAGGCTCGGCTGGGCGATATGAGATTTGCAGGATACTATCACATACAGAAACGTCTGGAGTCCCCGCCACTTTGACTATCCAAACTGCTACACGCGCCACCTACAGCACAGATGCCAATAGTTCTTTGCAAATCATTACCTTTCCCAATTTAGGAACACCGAACTTTACCACTACTTCGGCTATGCAGGCAAGGAATTGGGACGGAAACGTGGGCGGTGTGGTGGCATTTCAAGTTACAGAAACACTCACTTTAGCACACAATATCTCTGCCGATGGCGCAGGCTTTCGCGGTGGCGCAAGGTCTGCAAACTATTACCCTGGCGGAACTACTTGTGATGGCACTTATTATATAGCTACTGCCGACCATACCAACAATGGTGCTAAGGGGGAAAGTATTTATCGCTCTACCAATATCAATTATGACTACGCACGTGGCAAAATATTGAATGGTGGAGGTGGAGGCAATGCCCTCATCAATGGCGGTGGCGCGGGTGGGGGAAATATCAAAGCAGGCGGAGATGGTGGAATTGGTTGGAATAATACAACTACAGGTTGCGCACCTGCTACAGGCGGGCTGGGTGGAATGTCGTTAGAAATCTATGTTTCTGGCTCGCGTGCATTCATGGGAGGTGGCGGCGGTGGTGGACAACAAAACGACACAGAAGGCACCGCAGGAGGCAATGGAGGCGGAATTGTACTCATCAAAGCACGCGCTATACGCACTACAGGCGTGTGTGGCATTACCATATCCGCCAATGGTACAACCGTCATTGGAGCTAACAATGATGGGCAAGGCGGAGGTGGTGCTGGTGGAAGTATCGTATTTCAAACAGACTCTTGGAATGTAGTAGGCACTTGCCCACTCACAGTTACAGCAAATGGTGGAACGGGCGGAAATGTAAACTCATCTATACATGGCGGAGGTGGAGGCGGTGCGCAAGGTTTAGTCATTTATTCTATAGCCATTCCTACCACAAACATTACTACCAATACAAATGTGGGTATAGGAGGTTGCAATGATACTCCTTGCACTACAAGGGCAGGCAATGGCACAGGTGCAAACAATGCAGGTATTTTTGGCAACATAGGTACGGCATTGCCCATGCAAGTTATTTCCTTTAGTGCATCACTTTTGCAAGAAGTCGTAGCTTTGGATTGGGAAGTAGCTGAATATGTGGCTATCAAGCGTTTTGAGATTGAAAAAACTACCAATGGCAAAGACTGGATAACGGTCGGCTCTCTCGAGCCAAGCAAAACCCGCCTTGCCTACGAATACATAGACGAAGCCGTAAGTATCGGCATTACTTACTACCGCCTGAAGCAAATCGGTACTCAAGATGAGATAGCCTATTCCAACATAGCCTCTGTCCATCGAAAATTGGCAGAAAATGACATAAATCTCTATCCCAATCCCACTACCCAAAGCGCATACATGGACTTGCCTACCCAAGACAAAGTAACGCTTCGTTTTGTCAATGTCATGGGGCAGGTAGTAGTGGTGCCTCACACACAGAAAGGCAATCAAATCACTGTAGATTGCCAAAAAATACCCAAAGGTATGTACCAAATACAAATCAAACACCCACAGTTTTTGGTGGTTAAGAAGTTTTTGGTACTTTAGTTTACGATACACCTACTCCTCCTTCATCACATAGCCCATACCTACGTGCGTATGTATGAGGCGGGTAGGGAAGTTTTTGTCTATTTTATTGCGCAAATGATTCACATAGACATCTACCATATTCGTACCTGTATCAAAGTGAATGTTCCAAACCTTAGCCGCAATCTCTACCCTTGAGAGTACCTTCCCTGCATTGCAGAGAAACATCTCCAAAAGTGCAAATTCTTTGGCAGTCAATTTGATGAGTTGCCCTGCGCGTTTGGCATCTTTGGTGTCAAGGTCAAGCTCAAGGTCTGCAAACTTCAGCACCTTGCCTGCCAGCACCTGTGTAGTCCCACGCCTCGTAAGCGCACGTATGCGTGCCAGCAATTCATCAAACTGAAAAGGCTTCACGAGATAGTCGTCTGCGCCACTGTCCAGTCCTTGTACTTTGTCTTCAGTCGTGCCAAGTGCCGTAAGCATCAGTATCGGGACTTGTGGCTTTACTTCTCGAATGGCTTTGCAGACCTCAAAGCCATTCATTTGAGGCAAAATCACATCAAGCATGATGAGGTCAAAATCTTGCTCAACCGCAAACCGTTTGGCAAAACCACCTTCATAGACCACTATGACCTCATAACCATGTTCTTCCAATCCTTGTTTGATGAACGAGGCGACTTTCATTTCGTCTTCTGCTACCAATATGCGCATAATTTTTTTTTGAAAAGGAAACTTGCAAATATACGGTTGTTTTTATAAATTTCTCAAGAAAAAAAACTAACTTTGCTTATAAATCAATTAGAAAGCTATGCAAGTCTATAAAATTCTTTTATTTGCCCTTGCCTACCTGCTGGCAGGCAAGGCGTTTGCCCAATTCGCGCCTACTTCGCGCCTCGCTACAGGGCAGTGGTGCAAAATAGGCATTACCCAAACAGGCGTTTACAAAATAGATGCCACCTTTTTGGCGCAAGCGGGCTTTGATGTCAATGCCTTGAATCCCAAACACTTACACCTACATGGGTATGGAGGCGGAATGTTGCCACAAGCCAATGCTACTCCGCGCCTTGATGACTTGCCAGCAAATGCCATTTTTATAGAAGGCGAACAAGATGGCAAATTTGATGCAGGCGATTATATCCTTTTTTATGGGGAAAGCCCTGATAAGTGGACATATAACTCCTCCAAACAGATTTTTGAAAATCAAGTAAACTTATACAGCGATACGACTTATTATTTTTTAGCCCTCGAAGATAGAACTGCCCTGCGCCTTGCCTCCCAAGCCCAAACTACAGGTGCGACTACAAATATAAATGAATACGAAGAATTTATTGGATATGAGCGCGAACTTAGAAACTATCTCAAGTCGGGACGCACTTGGTATGGAGAACCCTTTGGCACAGGACAAAACAGCTATACTTTCAATTTTACTTTGCCTGATGTCGTAGCGGGTGCGCCTGTCCGCATTACGTCTGCGGTCATGTCGAGGGACAGCAGGATTACAAATTATGAAGTTTTTGCCAATGGCACTTTGATAGGCAATCAAGAAATAGCGGCTGTCAATACAGACCCTTTTGGCTATGACTTCAGGGGGCGCAATGCAGTAAATACATTTTTGAAACTAAGTGATGGAAGTCCCAATCTTGCTATTCGTCTTGATTACAAACAAAATGGAGGTTATGGCAATGGCTTTTTAGATTATTTGCAGATAAACTATAGGCGGGCTTTGCGCTATCCGAACAGCTTTTTCCGTTTCCGCGCCCTCGCTTCGGTAGGGGCAGGCAAGGCAGTTTACAACCTCACGAACGCCTCTGCCGATTTGCAAGTTTGGAACGTTACGAATGCGCAAGTGCCTTTTAGTCAAGCCTTTACGCTCGCGGGCGGGCAGGCAAGTTTTCAAGCCGTTAGTGCGCCTTTGCAAACATACATTTCGTTTCGCGTATCTGATGCCGCCTTGCCTGCCATCGTAGGCAAGGTATCAAACCAAAACCTACACGCCTTGCCCGCTCCAGACGCACTTTTTATCTGTCCGCCTGTTTTTGAAGCGCAAGCAAAGCGTTTGGCGCAATTCAGACAAACAAATGATGGACTGCAAGTCGCAGTAGTGAATACCCAGCAGATTTATGCTGAGTTCAGTTCGGGCAGGCAAGATTTGACTGCCTTGCGTGATTTTGTGCGCTCGCTTTACCTGAAAAATCCTACCAAACTCAAGCACGTGTTGCTCTTTGGCGATGCTTCTTTTGACTACAAAAATAGAATCCCCAACAACACCAATTTTGTGCCTATTTATGAATCAAGGGAAAGCCTGCAACCAATTTTTAGCCATTCTTCAGACGATTATATAGGTTTGCTGGATATGAATGAAGGCGAATGGGAAGAAGACAATACTGCCTCGCAGTCGCTCGAAGTAGGCATAGGTCGTTTGCCTGTAAAAAACACCACTGAAGCGCATTGGGTGGTGGATAAATTGATTGCTTACGCCAGCGAAAAAGAGCGTTTGGGCGCGTGGCGCAATGACATTATTTTTGTGGCTGATGATGGCGATGGCAATGCACACCAAAAACACGCTGAAGATTTGGCGGTATGGCTTGAAACGAACGCGCCCACGATTCGTTCTAAAAAACTCTACATGGACATTTTCCCCCAAATCTCTACCGCTTCAGGCGAGCGCGTGCCTGAGCTTACTAAAGGTTTTCAGGAAGCACTCAGACAAGGTGGGCTTATCGTGAATTATGCAGGACACGGCTCCGAAACGACTTGGGCGCAAGAAAAACTCATGGAGCAGGAAGAAATCCCTACTTGGCGCAATCGCTATCGGCTACCGCTTTTTATCACCGCTACTTGCGAATTTGGGCGATATGATGACCCTTATGAGGTTTCGGGAGCAGAGGAAATATTGCTTGACGAGCAAGGCGGAGGCATTGGCTTAGTAACTACTACGCGCCCTGTTTTTTCAAGTACCAATTTTACGCTGAATCAAGCCTTTTATGAAGGCGCATTTCCCACCAATACGGCTGTCATGCCACGCTTGGGCGACATCATGCGCCACACCAAAAACAACGGAAATACGGGTGTGATTAACCGAAACTTCGCGCTTTTGGGCGACCCAACTATGCGCCTTGCCTACCCTACGCGCCAAATCGTACTCACAGACTTGCCTGCCAACCTCAAAGCCCTGCAACCTGTAACACTCAAAGGCGAAATACAAGAAAATGGCACGCTCATCACGGATTTTAATGGTGTCGTAACCGTCAATGTCTATGACAAGGCGCGTACTTTGCAAACGCGCGGCACAGAATCTGCCGCCATGTCTTACGATTTGCGCGACATTGTGCTTTTCAGGGGGCAGGCAAGGGTAGTAAATGGTCGATTTGAAACAAGTTTTATAGTACCCAAAGACATTCGCTACAATGCGGGCACAGGCAAAATACAAATGTACGCCCTGCACGATACGCAAGTAAAAGATGCCACAGGTGCAACCAACGCTGTAACTGTAGGTGGTAGTTTTGCCAATCCAACAACAGACAACTTGCCTCCCCGCATCAAGCTTTATATGGATTCGCCCAATTTTGTATCAGGTGGAGAAGTGGCGCGTGAAAGCACTTTTTGGGCAATGCTCGAAGACGAAAGCGGCATCAATATTTCTCAAGCAGGTTTGGGGCATGAGCTTGTTGCCATCATAGATGGGCAGGAAGATAAACCCTTGATTTTGAATGATTATTATATGGCAGATTTGGGCAGTAATCAGCGTGGAAGCCTTGCCTACCTCTTTTCTGGGCTTACGGCAGGCAAGCACAATATCCGTTTGAAGGCTTGGGACATTCACAATAACTCTGCAGAAGCAAGCATTGAGTTCACAGTCCGCGAAAAAACGCCTATCAACATTACCAACTCGGTAGTTTTCCCAAATCCGAACAGCGGCAATCCTTTCAATTTTCGTTTTAGCCACGACCAGACTGCGAATGAGCTTCAGGCAAATCTTGAAATCTATGATATGCAAGGTCGGTTCATACAGCGGCTGGCAGGCAAGACTTTCTATGCTACAGAGCAGATAACTTTTGAATGGAAGCCCTCTCCTACCCTGAAAGCAGGTACATATATCTATAAATTGCATCTGTATTCTCCCCAAACGTATGCAGTGGGCAGTTTGAAAGGAATAATCGTTGTAAATTAGTATGCAAGTCCGCGCTGAACAGATAACCAAAACATATCCACACGCCAATGCTCCTGTAGTAGCACTTTCGCCTATCAGCCTCACTGTTGCTGAAGGCGAATTTTTGATAATCACAGGGGCTTCAGGCAGTGGAAAAAGCACTTTGCTGAAGATTTTGGGGGGACTGCTCGCACCCTCCGCAGGCAAGGTTTGGGTAGGCAAGCAAGAAATCACGCATCTTACAGATACCGCGCTCACGCTTTTTAGGCGAAAATCTATCGGTTTTATTTTTCAAGATTTCAATCTTTTGCCTGTTCTTACGGCACTTGAGAATGTAGCATTTGGGCTTCAACTGCAAGACTTGCCTACCCGCCAAGCAAAAGAAAAAGCGCGTTTTTGGCTGGCAGAGGTGGGGCTGGCAGGCAAGGAAAAATCCTTGCCTGCCCAACTATCGGGTGGACAGCAACAGCGCGTAGCCATAGCGCGTGCGCTTGCTATGTGTCCGCAAGTGCTGATAGCAGATGAACCTACCTCAAGTCTTGATGCCCAAAACGCCCTTCAAATAGCTGAAATTTTACAAAAACTACAAAGAGAAACCCAAACTACACTTGTCATGGCTACCCACGATACGCGCTTGTATCCTTTTGCAGATAGACTGTTGGAGTTGGGAGAAGGGTAGGTTTGAGGTTTGAAGTTCGTTAGTGGTCAGTCTTTCTTATTTGTTCGCAGTCTTTTTTTTCGGATTGCCAACCGAAAAATTAGTTCAATTCGCTAATTTTTTTTGATGATAGCGTTTCTCTTGCTTTTTTTGCCAAGTGCCATCGGGCGTAAGTACATAAAAAGTTTTTATGCCTTCGTCTATGCCTTTTGAGAAGCCGACTTGTCCTTCACAGACTCCCAGTAGAATTTGTGCATTTTCGTTGCTGAGTTCTGAAAATGTATAAGTATATATCTCCTCGCCCTTGCCTACGTACTCGCGCTTAAGCGTCATGGTTTCAGAGAGTATTTTTCCGCGCTGGTCTTTTATTCTCAATAGGCAGTGCGACTTATTTTCGGAAATCGTGTGTATGAATTGGAAGCCGTCAGGGTGCGTATATTGCGCCTCTGGGTAGGCAAGGAGTTGGTCTATGTTAGCGACTTTTTGTTGTGCAAAAGCACTCCACGCAACTAAGGACAAACAAAATAAAAAGGCTGTTTTTTTCATGGCTAAAGATTTTTATGATGCTTCAAAGTTATGTAAAATAGCTGACTTTTCCAACTTTTTTCTTGTTTTTTGCACGCTTGTCAAGGTCTGCGACCATTGACAACGTGCAAAAAATAGGAAAAATAGCCTTACCCTTTTTTGGTAGTTTTGGGTTTGGCTTTGGTAGTTGTTTTGGCAGTAGCTTTGGCTTTTGTCTTGGGCTTTTCCCCTGCCTCTACTTTGCCCAATTCTAAACAACGTGCGAGCGTAAGCGCGGGTAGGTTGTCGGCTTCAGCTTTGGGAAGTTTTACGTTTTTGTCGCCTATTTTGATGTACGCGCCATATTTACCATTCAGGACGAGTACATCTTCATTTTCAGGGAAAGTCTTAAGCGCATTGGCAAGGTCTTTGGTGCGTTTGTCGGTTTTTTCTTTTTCTACTGAGCCTGTGGCAAGTTCTCTGCAACGCTCAAGGGTAAGCGTGGCAGGGTCTTCGCCTTTGGGGATTTTGACATTGGCATCTCCAGCTTTGATATACGCGCCATATCGTCCATTCAAGACTTGGATAGTCTTGTCTTCAGGGAAGGCTTTGATGATACGTGCCGCATCTGTGGCGCGTTTGTTTTTGATGATTTCGATACAACGCGCTTCCTCTACAGTATAAGGGTCGTCCGTTTTTTCTAAATTATAGAAAACCTTGTTGTGGACTATATAAGGTCCAAAACGTCCGATAGCCGCTTTCATGATTTCGCCTTCAAAAGTACCTGTTTCGCGTGGCAGTTTAAAGAGTTCTAAGGCTTCTGCGAGCGTGATAGTTTCGATGCGTTGGTCTGCACGAATACTTGCGCGGGGCGGTTTGGTTTTGCCACGTTCGTTTTCTTGGACATCGCCTATCTGTACGAATGCCCCAAAACGTCCCAAAATAACCAAGACATCTTCGTTTGTTTTGGGGTGTTTGCCGAGATTGCGGGTGGTATTTCGTTCAGCGTGTTCGGCTGTGTTTGTAACTTTAGAATGAAAATCTGTATAAAAGGTGCGAATGATAGAAACCCAATCTTTTTTGCCTTCGGATATTTGGTCAAATTCTTCCTCCATGGTAGCTGTGAATTTGTAATCGACCACATCTGCAAAGTGTGCGACCAGAAAGTCATTGACCAAAGAAGCCACATCTGTAGGAAAAAGTTTGGCTTTTTCTGTGCCTACTACCTCGCTTTTGGTGGCTTCGCTAATCTTGCCTTCCTTCAGGATAAGCTCGCGGTAGGCTCTTTTTTTGCCTTCGCGGTCGCCTTTTTCTACATAGCCTCTGTCTTGGATAGTAGAAATGGTGGGCGCGTAAGTAGAGGGGCGACCTATGCCCATTTCCTCAAGTTCTTTTACCAAACTTGCCTCTGTATAGCGCGGGGCAGGGCGCGTAAAACGCTCTATAGCCGTCATGTAGGCAAGGTCAAGGTTTTGCCCTATCTTCAAGGGCGGAAGCATACCTTCTTTTTCTTCGTCTTCCTGCTCGTCTTCGTCTGCATCTGTAGATTCAAGATACACCTTCAAAAATCCTTCAAACTTAATCACTTCGCCTCGCGCCACGAGGTCAGGCATGGCTTCGGGTTTGGTGGGCGTGATGGCTATAGTAGCTATGGTGCGCTCTATCTCTGCATCAGCCATTTGGGAGGCGATGGCACGTTTCCAAATCAAATCATAGAGGCGTTGCTCATCTTTGTCTGCGCCTGCACGCCTGAGCGTAAAGTCAGTAGGTCTGATGGCTTCGTGGGCTTCTTGGGCAGATTGGCTTTTGGTTTTGTATTTTCGGAGTTGTACGTATTCATTGCCAAAGTCATTTCTAATGGCACTTTCTGCGGCGGCAAGTGCGTCTTCTGAAAGGTTGGTAGAGTCTGTACGCATATAAGAAATCTTGCCTGCCTCGTATAGATTTTGGGCAAGGCGCATAGTACGCGATACAGAAAAGCGCAATTTTCTACTTGCCTCTTGCTGGAGGGTAGAAGTAGTAAAAGGAGGCGAAGGCGATTTTTTGGCGGGTTTGGTTTCTAAGGCTTTTACGCTGAAGTTTGCGCCATTGCATTTATTCAAAAACGCGAGCGCGTCCGTTTCTTTGTCTATGCTTTTTGGAAGCTCTGCCACCATTTTTTTGTTTTGAGGCAGGGCAAAGTTCGCATTGACTTTGAAAGAAGCTGTGGGTTTGAATTTGTCTATTTCGCGCTCTCTATCGACTATCATTCTTACGGCTACCGACTGTACGCGCCCTGCCGAGAGTCCCGCTTTTATTTTTTTCCAAAGCAAAGGCGAAAGCTCAAACCCTACCAATCTATCCAATACGCGCCTTGCCTGCTGTGCATTCACGAGGTCTATGTCAATGTTTCGGGGTTGTTGGATAGCTTTTAAAATGGCTGTTTTGGTAATCTCACGAAAGACAATTCTTTTGATGTCTTTTTTATTTTTTTTCAGCTCAAGGGCTTCGTACAAGTGCCACGAGATGGCTTCTCCTTCGCGGTCATCGTCAGTGGCGAGCCAAACTGTATCCGCACGTTCGGCAAGTTGTTTGAGTTCGCGGACTAATTTTATTTTGTCTTCACTTACTTCGTATTGGGGTGTAAAGTCATTGGCTATATCTATAGCGGTGTTGTTTTTGGGCAAATCACGGACGTGCCCATAGCTGGATTTGACAATAAATTCTGTGCCAAGATAGCCTTCGATGGTTTTGGCTTTTGCTGGGGATTCTACTATGACTAAATTTCTGGACATACAAGATTTGTTTTGAAGGCGCAAAGATAGCTTTTTTCATGAAAAAAGCGCAAAGGGGCAAAACATTTATCATTTTTGGTTCTTCGAGAGTTATTGCGGAGTCGTTCTCAAGTCATAAACAGGCTGGAAGCCTGTTCTACAGTTTTGCCTCTGCAATAACTTTTGAAGAACCAAAAGCGGAGTCGTTTTCAAGTCATAAACAGGCTGGAAGCCTGTTCTACAGTTTTGCCTCTGCAATAACTTTTGAAGAACCAAAAATAGCTAAGTCAAAATTGGGTATTTATTCATAAATTTGCAAAAAAAAATTATGCGTATTCCTGCCGAAACTGTAGAGCAAATCCGCTCAGTATCCAATATAGTAGAAGTTATCAGCGACTTTGTGTCTTTGCGCAAGCGAGGCTCAAACTGGACTGCGTGCTGTCCTTTTCACAATGAACGTACACCTTCCTTTGCCGTTTCGCAAGTCAAAAATATATTTAAGTGTTTTGGTTGTGGAAAAGCTGGAGATTCAATAACGTTTGTGATGGAGATAGAGAGTTGTAGCTATACAGAGGCTCTCAAATATTTGGCGCAAAAATACCAAATAGCCATAGAAGAAAAAGAAGAACTCACGCCTGCCGATATACAAGCCGAACACGAGCGGGAAAGTCTTTTGGCACTTCATCAATACGCCCAAGAATATTATGCGGATATACTGCACAATCACCCTGATGGACAAGCCATAGGCTTAAGTTATTGCAAAGAGCGTGGTTTTCTTGCCCCTGCCATTGAGAAGTTCGGGTTAGGTTTTGCCTTGCCTGCGTGGGAAGCACTGGCAGAAAGTGCCAAAAAAAGAGGCTTCAATGCAGAGATTTTAGAAAAATCGGGCTTAATCACAAAGCGCGATGATGGCAAAATATTTGACAGATTCCGCGATAGGTTTATCTTTCCCATTCATAGCGTGGCAGGCAAGGTCATTGGCTTTGGGGGGCGCACGCTTGGGACAGACAAAAAAACTGCCAAATACCTGAACTCGCCCGAAACACCTATTTACCACAAAAGCCACGTACTTTATGGGCTTTTCCAAGCTAAAAAAGCCATCAGAGAAGCCGAAAATTGTTATCTTGTAGAAGGTTATGCCGATGTGATTTCGCTTTTTCAGGCAGATATTCAGAATGTGGTCGCCTCCTCTGGTACTTCGCTTACGCTTGAGCAAATCAGACTCCTAAAACGGTTTTCAGAAAATGTAACGGTACTGTATGACAGCGACTCGGCTGGCATCAAGGCATCACTGCGCGGAATTGATTTGTTGCTTGAGGAAGGGCTAAATGTCTATGCCTTGAATTTGCCTGATGGACACGACCCCGATAGCTATGTCCGCGCACATGGCGCGATAGCCACCCAAGAACACCTGAAGGCACACGCCCAAGATTTTATTACTTTCAAAGCCTCGCTGTTTTTGGAAGAAATGGCAAACCCTATCCGCAAAGCTGAAGTAATACGCGACATAGTCCAAAGCATCATCAAAATACCAGACGAAATTAAGCAAAGCGTTTATTTTCAACAATGTGCCAAACTTTTTCAGATTGAAGAACAAATACTTGTCGGGGAGGCAAGGAAAATACAAGGCAAAGCCCCCAAACCACAAGAGAAAAAAGAACTTACCTCCCCTGACGTGCAAGGCACCCCGTCTACCCTTCAGCCTGCAAACCAGTCTTCCCTTCTACCCTCCCAACAGTCAGAGCGTGATGCTATCCGATTGCTCCTTGCCTACGGAAAAGAATGGGTGGAGAAAGACCTGCCACTTACGTTTTTTTTCTTAGACCAAACGGCAGAAATAAATTTTGAACACCCACTTTATAAGCAAATCCAAGCACTCATGCGGGAGGCAAGGACACAAAACCACGTCCTCGAATCACAAGACCTGCTGGCGCACCCAAACCAAGAATTTACGCGCTTTGTGGCAGATTTGAGCTTTCAGGGCATTCCACTTAGCCCAAATTGGGAAGATAAATTCAATGTCTATACGCCTTCAGAAAAAGACCTTTTGCCCAAAATGTTGAGTGAAATCATTTTGCGCTTGAAGTATTTTCACCTTGAAAAACTCATCACTGAAAACGAACAGAATATGCTCAAAGCCACTACTGATGAAGAAATAGACGATTGTTTGCGTATGAAGCAACACCTCGTCCAGATTCGCCAACAAATCAATATAGAACTGCGTATGGTTGTAAAATAATATGCAACCTTACCTATCTACTCGAAGCCTATATTGCTGATAACCTGCGAATATACCCAAACCTCCTTGCACATTGCTATAGACAGGAGAAGGTTCAGCAAAGGGATTATCACCACTGTAAGTAGCCGTTTCGAGCGTTTGCGCATACTTGAAATAGTTTTCGTCTGTATTGAATAACAAAAATAAGTAGCGGTCTTTTATATCTTCGAATCCAGACGAAACAAATAAATCTGATTTTACTGAGAAGTTACCGCCTTGTCGGTCTGTATCTTTATGAATAGCATCAAACTCAAAGGCTTTGCTGTAAACTGTATCTTTCACTGTGAGATCGGTATTTGGCATATACTGATAGCTCAACACATACCCCAATGTGCGATAATAATTGGTTTCGGCAGGATTGTCTGTCCAAGTACCACGCACTATGTAAGGCGATTGGGTTGGATTTGGACTATTTGTAATCTCCACAGAGAGGGTTTTGTTCACAGAGGCGGGTATTTTGCACGAAGCGGTAACTTTCCTACCCACATCAGAAACGGTAAGCGTATATTCCTTGCCTGCCTCTATCGCAAAAAGGTTGGCTTTGAGGGTGTAATCGCCATTTTGTTTGTGTGGAATCGTGATGCTTTGTGTGCCATTGCTCAAGACAACTTGAGCGTTTGTGATGGGCTGTATTTTTGAATTGCGTTTAAAGAGTGGCGCACTTTCTTGCACATTGACCTTTATCAAAGTATCTTGGGGAGAGATAAAACTCATCACTACAAGGCGTGAAGGCACTTCTGGCACTTTCACATTCAAGACCATTTCGCAACTTGCAAAAATAAAAAGAAATAAACTAAAAATGATATAGCGCATGGAGGTGGAAGGGTGGAAGGGTGGAAGGGGACAAGGTTTACAGGGAACAGGGAACAAGGTCTACAGGGGACAGGAAACAGGGTTTACAGGGAACAGGGAACAAGGTTTACAGGGGACAGGGTTTACAGGGAACAGGGAACAAGGTTTACAGGGAACAGGGTTTACAGGGAATAGGGGACAAGGTTTACAGGGAACAGGGTTTACAGGGA